>JAURGV010000172.1 GCA_030833605.1 Rhodothermales bacterium | reverse complement strand
TAACTCGCCGAATCAGGCACCCACTGTGATGAATCCAGCTGGTCCCCTTACAGCTAGCGTTGCTGGTGATCCAGCAGCTGTCCTTTTTGCTATTTCCTGGACAGGAACTCCTGCTGATGCTGATTCAGACCCAGTTCGATTGTTTTTAGCTGGTTATGAGACAGGACACTTAGTTGACATGATGTACTTAGCTGATGTAACAAACGTTGTTGGCTCGTCAGTGGAATTCACTGTGGCAGAATCTGCTTCATTTTTTGACAAGCTGACTGGAGGATCACCTGGTATGATTCAGTTGGGTGGAACCACACCGATGTCCTTTTCCTTAATCGCTTCCGATGGATCTGCTTCGGCAACTTCTTCTTCCGATTGGACAGTCGATCTCTCCAGAAGTACAGTTACTGACATCCAAAAAGAAGGACTTCCGACGGACTTTGTTTTGAGAGGAAATTACCCTAACCCGTTCAATCCTTCTACTTCGATTCAATTTGATCTCCCTGCATCAGCAGATGTTCAGATAGACGTTTTGGACTTGCTCGGAAGAACAATGATTACGATTCCTTCGCAGTCTTTTGATGCCGGATCGAAAAAATCAGTATCGGTTGATGCCAGTGCCTTGTCTTCCGGCATTTATATGTACCGCGTTATCGCGAGAACAGCCACGGACACCCACGTATCAACGGGTACGATGACGCTCATCAAATAAAATACTGGATCGGCGAACGTCTAATAGAATTCGGGATTGGTTTTTATACAGCAATTTACACATCTGTTTTGTTGCTTCGGGGTTGGTTTTGGGAACGGGTGCTTTAGCTGGGCATCAGGTCTCAGGGTGGTATCTCGTATTAGCATGCTCAGGCGCTTTACTGGTCTACCATGCGGATAGAGCGTTTAATATCCCTCAGGAGGATTATGAGAACGCGCCTAACAGAGTGTCTTGGTACCAGTCTCACAGATCCTACCTATTGGCGACGAGTATCGTCGCAATCGGCTTAGCAGGTATCTCGACGTTTTATCTCCCCTTACACGTGTTAGTGCTTGGCGCAGTCCTTGGGGGGTTAGGATTGATTTACGGCGTTATTATCCCGGGTACTGGATTTCGTATCAAGGACGTCCCTCTCGCCAAAACGCTGTTAATCATTGTATGCTGGGTTTTTGGTTCGGTAATTTTGCCTTTCAAAGGAGCCGTTGCCTCCCCGTTTCTTTTGCTTTTGGCGGGCTATAAGGCCGTAACTATTCTGCCGAATATTTTGGTCGCTGATTGGATTGACAAAGAAGGCGACAAAAAACAGGGTGTGATCAGTTCAGGAGTGTGGTTGGGTTGGAATGGTGTTCGATATGCCACGCTGGGTTGTTTATTACTAGGCCTAATCGCCGTTTACCAAATACCGCATTTCGAAGGAATGCGATGGCTGGGCATAGTTGACCTCGTGGGGCTCGCGACGATGACTTTTGTAGTATGGCGCAGTTCGAAAAATAATGTGCCTGACGTGGTTTATTTTGATCTCTTAGTTGGCTTCTCCTTCGTAACATGGTTGCTGTGGCTGGTTGTACCTTAAATGAACACCATTCAAGAGGTATTCCTGACGATTCAGAAAAGAATCCTTTGGAGCCAAATCCCAACTGCTTAGTTTATACTTTGATACTGGCGTTTTGTATGCCAGCAATGGAGTACCATCCATAACAAGCCCATCTTTCTTTGATGCGAAACTTTTTGACACGAATCTTCCTCTTTCTAGCCATTGCCTTTTCAAGCACGCTAGCACAAGCTCAAGTTACCGAGGTCGGTAATAGTCCATCCATGGCGGAATCGGGCAAGACAAAAGCCGTTCAAGTGGATGTGGATCATGCGGCATTTGCGTATGAAGAAGCCTCTTCCTTGGTAGAGCTTTACCTGGCCTTTGAGGCAGCATCTCTAAGTTACGAGTTGACCGAGCAAGGCTTTATGGCGACCCTACCGGTGGGCCTTGAAGTGTTTCGCTCCACTCAAGCAACGATTTCCGGTACTTCGGCTGAAGCGGTTTGGAGCGATAACGTGGATTTGAGCTTCGTTATTCCAGATACCACCGGTTTGGCAGAGGGGCAGCACTTTGTTCATCAGGTTAGAACAGCCATTCCTCCAGGAGAGTACGAACTAAGGGTTTCTATCCCTGAAGATTTGAACCTAGGTAGACAGTCTCTTTCTATAAAACGGGATATGGTGGTTCCAAATTATGCTAACTCGAGTTTGGTTCACGTCTCGGATATTACGCTTGCCAGTTCGATTGTTCAAAGCAGTGATAAGGATGATGCTTTTTACAAAAATGGGATGGTCATTAGGCCCAATGCCAATCAACTTTTTGGAAGCGGACTAAACACGTTGTTTTACTACAGTGAGGTCTACAATCTCACGGCCGATATTTCAAACAATGGCAAGTATACCGTGTTTTCGTATATCGCGGACGCCAATTTGCCCCAACCCATGGCAGACTACCAAAAAAGGTCTCAACGCACGCTGCGTTCTCCAGATGTGGTAGTCGGTACGTTTAATGTTAAAGACCTACCCAGTGGATCCTATTTCCTTCGCATAGCCATTTTGGGTGAAAACAACGAATCCATTGCTGAGCAATCGCGGAAGTTTTTTGTGTACAATCCCGATGTATCCAGAAATACCAATGTGATTTCGGAAGAAGAGTCGTTTGAGCGCAGTCAATATGCGCGCATGACGGAGGAAGAAATCGATCGCATGGTTGAACATACCGATATTATTGCCTCTGACGGTGAACGCCGTCGCATTAAGGGCATTCGGGACCTAGACGAACGAAGAAGATACTTTCAGAATTTTTGGACCGTTCGAGATCCAGAACCGAATACTTCGATCAACGAATACCAAGAGCAATTTTATGCGTTGATTCAGTATGCGAACGACCGCTACACCAATAGCTTTAGTGAGGGATGGAAAACAGACCGCGGACGTGCACTCGTAAAGTATGGTGCTCCGACTTCGATTGATCCGCACACGTTCAGCACGTCGTATCATCCGTATGAAACGTGGACCTACAATAATATTCCTGGTGAAGGCCAAGCGCTGTTTGTATTTGCCGATTTGCAGGAGTTTGGATCCTATGAATTGATCCATTCGACGGTGTCTGGCGAACGAAAATTATCGAATTGGCTCGATGAACTTCGGAAATAGGATAGTTTTTTCTCAATTCATAGATTCTTTTGTGGGTCCGGCCGCCTATTGGCGGCCGGACCCACTCCGTTATACCAAAGACTGCCGTATTTTAGCCACGAAGTCCGGGTGAGTGAATTACACCGGATGTGATCAAGCCAACCGTGAGCAAATTGCACATTTAGACTAAATCCATGAGTACTCCGATCTATACAACCATTAGCGCCTTAGAAAAACACGAAGGAGAGTTGGTTACTCTCAAAGGTTGGTTATACAACAAACGCAGTTCAAAAGGCTTACACTTCATCGTTCTTCGTGATGGAACGGGGTTGTGCCAATGCGTGGTGAATCATGGCGAGATTGACGAGTCTTCCTGGAACGGGGCGGATGAATCAACACAAGAAAGTGCGATTGAAATCATTGGTCGCGTGCGTGCCGATGAAAAGCAGGTAGGAGGGTATGAACTCCAGGTTACGGCCTTAACGCTGCTTCATAAGGCGGAAGAGTACCCCATTACGCCTAAAGAACACGGCGTCGACTTCTTAATGAACCATCGGCATTTGTGGCTCCGGAGCCAGCGCCAGTGGGCTATTCTTCGTATTCGGAATAGCGTCATTATGTCGATCCATAACTTCTTCCAGGAGAAAGGATTCCTGCAGATGGACGCCCCAATCCTAACGGGTACAGCCGTAGAGGGAACCTCAACTCTTTTTGAGATGGAGTATTTTGGACGTAGTGCCTATTTAACGCAAAGTGGCCAGCTACACGGCGAAGCAATGGCCATGGCATTCGGCAAGATTTACACATTTGGACCCACTTTTAGGGCCGAAAAGTCAAAAACTCGCCGACATTTGACTGAGTTCTGGATGATTGAGCCTGAAATGGCTTTTTACGATCTCGACATGGCCATGCAGTTGGCAGAGGACATGTTAAGCCGCATTGTTTCGGATGCGTTGGCAAACTGTCAAACTGAGCTGCAAATCCTAGAACGCGACCAGGAGCCGCTAAAACGGTCGCTTAGTGGATATCCCCGTGTGAGCTACGACAAAGCTGTAGAGATTCTAAAAAGTGATAAAACGGCTCAAATGGTTGCCGACAAAATTGCAGGGCTCCAACAAGAAACGTCAGACCTTCAGACGGAAAGTAAAGAGGGTCAGGCTGCCCACGGACAAGCTAAAAAGTGGGAAAAGAAGAAGATTGATGCTCGCGAAATTGAAATTCAACGCCGCTTAGCTGACATCGAAGAAGAATTAAGAAATCTTCCGAAATGGTTAGAATCGGCCCAGGCCTTCGAATGGGGAGGGGATTTTGGTGGTTCTGATGAAACACTAATCACTTGGCACTTTGACAGGCCGATTATTGTTCATCGTTTCCCTCACGAGTTCAAGGCTTTTTACATGAAACGAGATCTGGAAGATGACCGAGTAGCACTTGGCATGGACGTCTTAGCACCCGAAGGGTATGGTGAAATCGTTGGGGGTGGTGAGCGCGCTACTGACCTTGCGTTTTTGCAGTCCCAGGTTAAAAAGCATGGTCTGCCTGAAGAAGCTTTTACCTGGTACTTTGATCTGCGCCGGTATGGAAGCGTAACGCATAGCGGGTTTGGTCTTGGGCTTGAAAGGACGGTGACCTGGATATGTGGGCTTCATCATTTGCGTGAAACCATCCCATTTGCGAGGACGCTAGATAGGTTGTATCCATAAACCTAGCAATACGAGGTTGGTTTTTAAACCAACGGAATCTTCCGACCGATTGGAACGGTGTTTGCAAGACCATATGCAAAAGCCGCAAAAGTAGCGTTTATACTTGCTTAAAGGATAGATAAAGGGTTTAATACGATGGCATTTGTACACAAATTAACTAGAATGACTGGAATAATGGTCATTCTAGGTTTGCTGTTTTCTTCAATTGTGACGGCTCAAGAAAGCCACCATGATTCGAATTCGTTGCTTGGGAAGCTTGCTCAGATCACGGTAAGTGGAGAGGGAATGATTGCAACGAGTCCCGATATGGCGACGGTTGAATTTGCTGTGGTTTCCCGAAATGAGCGACCCGATTTCGCTCGAAAAGAAAATGAAACTGAAGCAGCAAAGGCTTTGAACGCAGTGCGTGGTTTAGGTATTCTTGAGAAAGATATTCAAATGAGAAGCCTTCAATTGAGTCCGATTCGCGAGTACGATCCAGACCGTCGAACCTATATTGAAGA
>JAURGV010000171.1 GCA_030833605.1 Rhodothermales bacterium | reverse complement strand
TCGTTCAACCCATCGCCTGTGACGTCTACGACCTCTGCATTTGCCGATAACCTGGGCTCCCCTTCCACAACAATGGGTCCCTCGTATCCGGGAATGGGTGGCTCCTCATTAGGGCTACACGAACTAAGTAACGCAGTAGCAATTAGAAATATATAGGCTCGACGTATCATATAAGTCATTGCAGGGCTTTAGGTTACAGATAATTTCTTGGGACGAAGTAGTCTTCCTAAGACTCAAAGTAGATGCTTTATTCCTGATTTACCAGTCGAAGCTTTTTTGCCTGACTCCGGGACCGAACACCTATTGGGCTAATTGCAATAGCGCCGCTACATCCAACCTACGTGTATACATGAGCAGGTCACCGTTTTCGTCCTTGGGCCATTCATTCGGAACTCGATCTACGTAAAGCTCTAAGCCATTCTGGTCAGGATCCCGTAAGTAAATGGCTTCGCTAACCCCATGGTCTGCAGCACCTTCCAGCATTATTCCATGGTCCAGAACCCTTTTCACGACATCAGCCAATTCTTTTCGTGAAGGGTATAAAAAAGCCACGTGAAACAGACCCGTTGTTCCGGGAGCAGAGGGCGCTCCATTTAACGAGTCCCAGGTGTTGAGACCGATGTGATGGTGGTACCCTCCTGCACTAAGAAAAGCCGCCGAATCCCCCATCCTGAGCATCACTTTGAACCCCAGTATCCCACTATAAAAGTCAATCGCGCGTTGCAAATTCGACACTTTCAAGTGGATATGTCCCACTTTGGTGGTATGAGGAGCTTCGTAGTTGGACATAGTCTCTTTCCTAATGGTCGAACGCTGACGCATCTAACCACATGGCACCCCAAACATGGCCGTCGGGATCGGTAAAATCCCGTCCATACATGGTCCCGTGATCTTCTACAGGATTGATATCCGATTCTCCACCATACTGTGCTGCAAGCCTGTTCTTTTCATCAACCTCGGCACGCGATTCACACGATATAGTAATGCCGACCTCACTCGAAGTTTTTGGCGGAATGGGACGAGTCGTAAACGTGCTCCATTTTTCATGGGTCAACAGAACGAGGTTTATGGTTTCACTCCAGGAGAAAAAGGCAGCGGAATCGCCAGGAAAATTGGGATTAACGGTAAACCCAAGCGCCGTGTAAAACGCCTTTGATATCGCTAGGTCAGTTACCGGAAGGCTGATCGTGATGGATCGGGGCATTTTACTTTCTAATTAACTGGTATTTAGCCTCAAAAGCGCACTCTTTTTGCGCTCTTCAGGAAGTTAACAGAATGAATGTCACTATTCAGCGGAAGCCGAATCCTTTTTTTTCTTCATCCAAAGAATGAAGGAGTACACTATAGGAACCCCAGCAAGTATAGAGAGGCCTATCCATATGAACACTCTTGAAAAAACATCGGGTTCAAGAAATGCCCACCCGATCACCAGCAACCCAGAGGTATACACCCAAATTTTTCCAGCAAGCTGATGCGTTTTCTGCCAAATGTCTTCGTCTTGCAAGGTCCACGGTGTTCGGATGCCGATAAAGTAATTGGGTTGGATGCTTGGTAAGTAATGCCCTAAGCCAAAAAACAGGAGTACGATTCCCAAGGGAAGTAAATTTCGTATTCCGAAAAAGCCTTCGATCCCTAACATGGCACCCGTCGTAACCAGAAATATGAATGTCATCAGAACAACCATCATATTTCGTAGGGCAGGCAAGGGTTGAGATGTCCCCGATAAACGTTGCTTGGGATCGATTTTGGGGATCAGCCAAAAAAGCCCGTACAGGGCCACATTGATCACCGGCAACAACAATAATCCAACTGTTTTGCTTGCCGTGTTATCCGGTTCGCCATTCAGGTCCCAGTGAATGGGCACCACGTCTGGGAAACGATCCCAAAACACCACCAAGATGACAAAAGGCACCGCCAATAAAATCCAAATGGGAATTTCCTTTTTCATGGGCTGCCACCAATGCTTCTTTTTGTGGTTGGTCAAGTAATGTAGAACTTTGTTAGCTCATTCCCCTAATCCCTTTACTTTACGTCAAACCGATCCGCATTCATCACCTTATTCCAAGCTGCGACGAAGGCGTGCACAAACTTCTCTTTAGAGTCGCTCTGTGCGTACACTTCAGCCAAAGCCCGAAGCTGCGAATTGGACCCAAAGACCAAATCAACACGAGTCGCTGTCCACTTCACCTTTCCGGTAGAACGATCGCGACCTTCAAAGGTCATTGCTGATTCGGAAGTAGGAATCCAAGCCGTGCTCATGTCCAGTAGATTGACAAAGAAGTCGTTGGAAAGCTTTCCTGGAGATTGGGTTAGCACCCCGAGCGTGGATCCGCCATGCGTTGCGCCAAGCGCACGCATACCGCCAACCAAAACGGTCATTTCCGGCGCCGAAAGTGTCATCAATTGAGCCCGGTCAATCAACATTTCTTCTCCTGTCACCGCGTACTGTGCTTTTTGATAGTTTCGGAAACCGTCAGCGAACGGTTCGAGCACATCGAAGGAGGCCGCATCGGTTTGTTCTGCAGAAGCATCGGTACGCCCAGGCGTAAATGGCACGGTTACTTTCGTACCCGCATCTGCAGCTGCTTTTTCGACAGCGGCACAACCGCCTAGAACAATCAAATCAGCCAAAGAGACTTTTTTACCGTTTGATTGCGCCTTGTTGAACGTGGCCTGAACGCCTTCTAACGCCTTGATGACGCGCGCCAAGGTTGTTGGCTCGTTGGCTTCCCAACTGTTCTGTGGCGCTAAGCGAATGCGAGCGCCATTTGCCCCACCGCGCTTATCCGAACCACGGAACGTGGCAGCCGACGACCAAGCCGTGTAAACCAAATCTCGAACCGATACGCCAGCTCCCAAAATAGCTTCTTTGAGCCCTTTCACATCGGACGCATCCACCAAAGGATGATTCACCGCTGGAACAGGATCCTGCCAAATCAATGTCTCAGAAGGCACTTCCGGGCCCTTGTAGCGGGACACCGGTCCCATATCACGATGGGTCAATTTGAACCATGCCCGTGCAAAAGCATCAGCAAATTCGTCCGGATTAGCCAAGAAATGACGGGAGATTTTTTCATAAGCCGGATCCATGCGCATCGCCATATCGGCTGTCGTCATAAAGATGGACACCTTGATGCTGGCATCTTCGGCGTCGGGCGCCATGTGTTCCGGTTTCAAGTTTTTGGGGGTCCACTGATTGGCGCCGTAGGGGCTTTTTGTCAGTTCCCACTCATATCCAAACAGCACTTCGAAATACTCCATATTCCATTTTGTCGGATTAGGAGTCCATGCGCCGTCTAGACCGCTTGTAATGGTGTCACGGCCTTTTCCACTTCCGTACGTGCTGAGCCATCCGAGACCCTGCGCTTCAATGGGCGCTCCCTCCGGTTCGCGCCCTACATATTTGTCCGGCCCCGCCCCGTGCATCTTCCCAAACGTGTGACCACCAGCGGTAAGTGCTACCGTTTCGTAATCGTCCATCGCCATGCGCTTGAACGTCTCACGGATATCTTGACCTGAGCGAACGGGATCAGGATCGCCATTGGGTCCTTCAGGATTGACATAAATAAGGCCCATTTGAACCGCAGCCAATGGATTTTCGAGCTCACGATTTCCACTGTAGCGCTTGTCGCCAAGCCACGTATCTTCCTCGCCCCAATAGATATCTTCTTCCGGCTCCCAAATGTCCACGCGACCAAAACCAAATCCAAAGGTTTTGAAGCCCATCGATTCCAAGGCACAGTTACCGGCCAGAATCATGAGATCGGCCCAGGAGATTTTGTTGCCGTATTTCTGTTTAATAGGCCACAATAAACGACGGGCTTTGTCGAGGTTTCCATTGTCTGGCCAGCTATTTAACGGCGCGAAGCGCTGGGATCCTGATCCTGAACCCCCTCGGCCATCACCAATTCGGTAGGTACCCGCACTGTGCCACGCCATCCGGATGAACAAACCACCGTAATGGCCATAATCGGCGGGCCACCACTCTTGCGAATCGGTCATCAACGCATACAAATCCTTTTTGAGCGCTGTTATATCCAACGATTCGAGCTCTGTGGAATAGTCGAACGTCTCACCCATGGGATTCGACAAAGTCGAATGCTGGTGCAGCATTTTCAGATTCAATTGGTTTGGCCACCAATCGCTATTTGACGTTCCGCCGCCACTATTTTTGGTCATTCCACCCGTAAATGGGCACTTTCCTTTCTCACTCATTGTGCGTCCCGTAAAGTCCGTTAGAAACATTAAAACATGCATACTCGCATGATCGACATGGGATGCTTGATGGGCAACGGATACCTCTATTCATTACTCAATATTCATTCTTTTTAACTTTTTCGGTCCAGGTATTGACATCGTGTGTTATAACACGTCTAAATGAAATATGAAAACAAGGTTGTCGGAGAGGTCATCGGGCACGATGCAACGACACGGCACTTCGGCACAGACGGCGAATACATCTACAACGACTGGGAGGCAAATCCAAATGGGGAAGGTTACCGCTCTCGGGTTAGTCTCGAAGGACGACCCGATATACAAAGAAGGGTATACGGTACAGCTGCTCGCCAAATCGCGGAAAGCTACAAGCGCTACGCCCAAAGGTATGGGCTCGACGACCCCGGCAAGTATGACCAGCTCATCGACAAAGCCAGAGAAGTAGAGCTTGGCGATCAGATAGTCCCCAACGAAGCGCCTGCCGCACGGCTGGCACTGGACGTGAACGCTGGGCAGCAGTATCCAGATGTTGCTGCATGGATGTCGCAGCAGGATCCAGATAGCGACGCCTATAGGGAGTATGCTAGCATTCACGTCGAGGGAAAGGCCACTGCCTCCCAGAAGCAGATGGCAGTATCTCGCTATGCGGACCTTGCGCGTGCAGACGAGGCTTATGGCGTAGATGACGATGGGGTGCGGCGTGTTGACTTCAAAGACAGCCGATCCAGAATCGCAACAAAGAGCGATCATGATGTAGTTCGGGTTGCCAATGACCCCAATGCCCATCCACAGGTCCGAGTAGCAGCTTATTGGACGGCGCTGGACAGGGGTCTGGACACAGCCGTGGAGAAGCCGCCAGTATACGGTGCGCTGCGAGAGTACATGGCGGACTCCGATTTGGCTGGCATGCCCCAAGAGCAGCTGGCAAAGATTGCAGATCGGGCAGGCATACCTGATGCGAGAAACACCAGCCCTGTTGTTCTTCTGGGCAAGCTGAATGACTCGCTCTATTCTGGATCCGTACCTCCTCCAGCAAATAGGTGGCTGGGACCAACTCAAAACGCAACGTTGTATTCGCGATGTCCGTTTCATTTAAAACACGCGATTCCGTGTTAAAACCAACCATTGAAACGGTGATTTCAT
>JAURGV010000170.1 GCA_030833605.1 Rhodothermales bacterium | reverse complement strand
CACGTAATGGCGCAATATTGTCGAGTATCCATATCGATCGACCGTGAGTACCCACTACCAAATCGTTTCCTTGAATTACCAGGTCACGCATCGAAGATGGAGGCAGGTTCAATCGAAGCGGGTGCCACGAATCTCCATCGTCCGCTGAAAAATAAACGGTTCTTTCGGTACCTGCGAACAACAGACCTTTAGAAGAAGGATCTTCGCGGACCACATTTACCGGTGCATCGTCGGGTAAGCCGTCTGTAATGCGCGTCCAGGTCGCTCCACCATCCCGCGTCCTGAAAATGTAGGCGGCTTGATCGTCCAGACGAATCGCATTAACGGCGATATAGGCTGTATTTACGTCAAAATGAGACGCGTCGATTTGGGATATTTTATCCCACGCGCGTAACGCAGGCGGCGTTACATTCGACCACGATTGTCCACCGTCGCGCGTTAGGTGTACCAGGCCGTCGTCGGTACCTGCCCAAATGGTCTGTACGTCCAATGGCGATCCGTCAACCGCGTAAATCACTCCCATTCGTTCCATAGTCGCCATTTCGGGCGTGCGGTGATCCCCAATGCTTTCTGGCACATCGGGTTGGGGGTTCGAAAGGTCAGGGCTAATGATATCCCAAGAATCGCCTCCATTGGTTGTTTTCCATAAAACGTTCGTGCCAAACAACAACATCGAAGGATCGGCCGGATGGAATAATAGCGGCATGGTGCGTTTAATCCGGTGGTTGCCCGATCGAAGCGCTTCTGGAGCCACATTTTGGGTTTGTCCTGTCCGCCGGTTGTGCCTGACCACCCTTCCACCATAAATCAAATCGGGATTTAAAGGATCTGGCGCCATATATGCATATTCATCTGCTCCCATTCCGACCCAATCTCGGAAGCTTATTTGGCCGCCATTGCCCCGGCTGGCAATACCAATAGCACCTGATTCTTGCTGTCCGCCATAAATCCAATACGGAAACTGATTGTCTGTTGTCACATGGTAGAGTTGAGCTGTGGGCTGATTGTACCAACTGCTCCACGTCCGGCCGCCGTTTACAGTGATTGTAGCTCCCTGATCGGTCACAAAAAGCATGATATCCCCATTTTTGGGGTTGATCCAGATCCGATGGTAGTCGTCTCCACCCGGCGCCCCTTTAATGGACATCCATGTTAATCCCCCATCGTCCGACCGGTAAGAAGCCACATTGGCAACAAAAACTAGGTCTGGATTGTCCGGATGAACCCGAATTTCGGCAAAATCTCCTCCGCGGCCCCATAAACGTCGGTCCGTGTGAATCAACGACCAACTCTCTCCGCCATCTTCACTGCGATAAATTCCTCCATCTTGTGTGGCATCAACCGTCGCGTACATCCGCTTTGGATTACTTGGAGAAATGCCGACCCCGATTCTGCCGAGTACTTCCTCAACGCCGGGAAGACCTTTAGAAAGCTTTCTCCAGGTAGAACCCCCATCATCCGATTTATAGAGCCCGCTGTTGGGGCCGCTCCAGTTGGCGTTTTCCCACGGACCTTCCTGATGGTCCCACATGTCGGCAAAGATTTCGTTGGGATTCTGCGGATTAAACTCGACCTGTATGGCACCTGTGTTGTGATCAATGTAGAGCACTTTTTCCCACGTCCGACCGCCATCAATAGTGCGAAAAACGCCTCTTTCTTCGTTTGCGGCGTACGGGTGGCCCAATCCAGCTACAAAAACAATGTTTGGGTTGGTGGGATGAACAATGATGCGTCCAACCTGCTGCACATCAGGCAGCCCGATGTGATTCCACGTAGCGCCGCCATCAACCGATTTGAAAATCCCATCACCAACCGCCAAATCAGGCCGGTGAAGTCCTTCTCCCGTACCGACGTATATCACGTCCGGGTGGGACGGAGAAACGGCTAGGTCCCCGATGGATCCCGTGGACTCAGCATCAAAGATCGGATTCCACGTTCTTCCGGCGTCGTCGGTTTTCCAAACGCCACCATTATTGACCCCAATAAAAAAGACGTTGGGCTGACTCGGTATCCCGACACCACCCACGGTTCTGCTTGCTCGAAACGGTCCTACCAATCGGTACTGGAGGCCGGCGTACATCGACGCATCGATTTTGACGGCTGGACTAACCGTGATAGAAGTGCTTGCGGACGATTGGCCCATGGCTGGAAGTGCCAAAACGAGTAGAAAAGCAATAAATACGGAACGCACAGGATTTACCTATTAAATGATGCATCCAATATCGTCGGTGGCATTTTGTGCTTCAACAAGTTGTTTTCAACAACCTCAGGTATTTTTCGTCCACATGTACCGATATCTACCAAATTTCAATACTTATCCGTATAGTACTTCAAACCAACTACCCATCATTCAGAGGAAAGAACCATGTCGGAACAGAATTATAGCAACCACGCACAAATGGTCCCCGGATTCCATTACGTGCTATTTGGTGTCTCCTTCTTAACACTTATTGGAGCAGGGGTTAACTATTTCGGCGCGATGGGAACGGAAGGGGCCTATTCAGCAGCATTGATATTCGTTCTAACCTTCGCTGTTCTGGTCACGATGTTTTACGGCCGGTTGTTTGCTTTAAAAGCCCAAGACCGTGCTATTCGTGCGGAAGAAAATCTGCGTCATTTCGCTCGTAAAGGAACATTGATGGATGCTAAAATCACTATGCGTCAAATCATCGCTTTGCGATTTGCACCGGACGAGGAATGGGACGACTTGGCTAAAAAAGCGGTCGCTAACAACATGTCAGAAAAGGAAATCAAACAAGCGATTAAAAACTGGAAGGCGGATACCTATCGCGTTTAACGCGGTTTGTGTTCGGTAATGCGTATGGAGGAACGTAGATACCACATAGTTTGCTTGGCTCGCCAAGTGTTAGCGATGATTGCGATGCTGGTAGTTTTATCAGGATGCAATCCGCTTGAACCATTGGGAAGCGGAGACCTTGCCCATGATTTTGATGATGATGGGTCAACCACCGTGGGTACACCAACGTCCGTCATCAAGTCGAACGTGTGGAATTTATCCTATATCGGAAGGACTCAAGTGCCGTATGGCGATATTGATCCGACGTTTTTAGATGGTAAGGTCCCCGATACCGTGAATTTCGAATTGGAAGGGTCCACTATTGCCAGGCACCGCGTCTTGGATTGGGGGCAGCTTCAATTGGGCGACAACGGATATTTCCGCTTTATCGCTCAGTACAGCCGGTATGCCGTCCAACCTGGTGTCGATTTAGGGCCCACAGCTACGTGTAGTGCCGATGTGAGAGGCATTTACAGCGTGCGAGACGAAACTATTGTTTTGTATCCGGAGCGCCTTCCCAACGAACATTTTTCCCTTGTTCTCGACTATGAAGGAGCATTGCGAAGTATCCAGATGCCAACCACATGTTCTGGATTTGAAAACGGAGCCACGTTTAAATCCAATATTTTGCTTAAGAACTTGGTAATGAATCCCGTTAGGAACTAAACCATGGCCATTCAGCACGCTAAGAGACCCCAAAGCCATGAATTCAACGAGTTCTATGCCGGTTATGTAGGCTGCGTACCCGAAGGGGATGTGATTGAAACGCTAAAAAAACAGCAACGAGCGCTGTTGGACTGGATCGCGTTGCAGGCACCGAGTATTGAAAACTACGCGTATGCTGATGGGAAATGGACCACGAAAGAAGTAATTGGACACATCATCGATACGGAATGGATATTTACCTATCGTGCGCTTCGCTTTGCACGTGGAGATTCGTCTCCTTTGCCGGGAATGGACCAGACGGTTTTTATGGAAGGGGCCAATTTTTCCGATCGCTCGCTTTCCGATTTAGCAACCGAATTTGATGGCCTTAGAGCGGCTTCCATCCAATTGCTAGCCAGTTTTTCGGAGGATATCTTGCAGCGAACGGGCACGGCTAGCGGATTCCCATTTTCGGTTCGGGCCATGTCCTGGATTATAGCAGGGCATTGCCAACACCACTTCAATATTCTGAAAGAAAGGTATCAGACGAAATGAAAGTTATTTCCGCTGTCGTTGTTTGCGTCATTCTATTGGCGGGTTGCTCGGCCGAGCCTCACAACCCTGCTGTCGACCAAGAAGATTGGGCCCAAATGTTTGATGGAAAGACCCTAAATGGTTGGACGCCAAAGATTCGCGGGTATGCGTATGGAGATAATTTCGCCGAAACGTTTTCCGTAAAAGACGGCTCGATCCACGTTTCTTATGACGGGTATGACACATTTAATGAGCGGTTTGGACATCTTTTTTATGTCAATCCGTATTCATTCTACAAAATGGCGGTCGAGTATCGTTTCCTAGGCGAACAGGCGCCGGATGGCCCGGGATGGGCATATCGCAACTCAGGAATCATGATTCATTCTCCTCCGGGAGAAACCATGTTGATCGATCAGGATTTCCCGATTTCCATTGAGGTGCAACTACTTGGCGGAAATGGCACCGAAGAACGATCGAATTCCAATTTGTGCACTCCGGGTACCAACGTTGTGATGGATGGCGAATTGGTAACCCAACATTGTGTGCAGTCCTCGTCTAAAACCTACCACGGTGATGACTGGGTTCGGGCTGAAATTGTGGTCTTAGGGGACTCATTGATTTCTCATTTGCTTGATGGAGAAGTCGTTCTCTCGTATACCCATCCTCAGGTGGGGGGCGGTAGCGTGAATCAATACGATCCCGAGATGAAGATTGACGGTCAACCCCTAGCAGATGGATACATTTCACTCCAAAGTGAAAGTCATCCCATCGAATTTCGGAAAGTGGAAATTTTGAACTTGCGCGGGTGCACCAATCCTGACGCGATCAATTTCAAATCGTACTACGTCGCGTCTGATCCTGCGGCGTGTGTGTTCCAATAGGGACGATTTACCTTCCGACAAAAGCCGGCTCTTGGGACTATCCTTAGTTTGAGGTGGGGGAACCATTTTTGCCGTTAACTATTTTCCATTATCTATGGGAATTTCCGCGGCTGGGTGTAACATTTTGAAAAAAATCCCGTGTTAACCTGCCGGAAGATGTTTTTTTGCTTCACCACAACTCAAGCTATGAAGAAGAATTATTGGACTATAATCCTAGCTACCGTTCTGATCGCACTTGGCTCTGATGCCCAAGCGCAGAATTTCGGTGGCTCCGTTGCCGTCGCCGGCTCTGACATATTTGTCGGCCAATCAGGCGCCAACTCAGCGAATTCCCCAGTTTACGTTTACCGCAAAGCGGCGAATGGTAAATGGGAAGAAGCCGCACAGCTTGTCCGTTCGGACAACAACGGCCAAGACGACCGATTTGGTCGCGCGATGGCCGCTGACGATAATACCCTCCTAGTCGGTGCCACTTTGGTAAATAATTCGACCGGTGCGGTCTATGTGTTTACAAAAGATGCAACCGGGAAATGGA
>JAURGV010000016.1 GCA_030833605.1 Rhodothermales bacterium | reverse complement strand
AGCCCAAACGCCTTCTCGTAGTAGATGACGAAGCGATGGTTCGCAACATCATCAATAAACTATTATCCCTTCGCGGGCATCAAGTTACGGTTGCAGCTTCCGGCCCAGAAGCGTTAGAGGCGTTTAAAAAGAACGCATTTGATTACGTTATCACCGATCAAGGAATGCCGGAAATGAGTGGGCGCGAGTTGGCTATTCAGCTCAGAAAAATCAGCTCGTCCACCCCCATCATTCTCCTGACAGGAGATACGGACTTAAAAGTAGATTCGGACATCATAAACTTCGTTATGACAAAACCGTTCAAGTTGGATGAGTTGGAAGCAGCGTTGACGTCCCTGTCTTAACCTACTTTCCGATTTACAGACAAGATGTCAGCAAAAGTGGTTTGGCTTGGTTTTTGGGAATTGAGCGACCACCAGATAATTCGACTCCAAATCTAAATTCATGCTCCAGGACCTAGAGTTTCTTCTTAACGACGATTTAGAACAAAGCATTCCATTACCGACTGCGGACGAAGAGAAAGAAATGAGCTTATCCGATGTTCCGGATACGCTTCCCATTCTAACCCTTCGCAACACGGTCTTATTTCCCGGTGTGGTGTTACCGATTACGGTTGGTAGAGACACGTCGCTGAAACTGGTAAAAGATTCGTTCGGGGACGACAAACTGATTGGAGTTGTCGCTCAAAAAAGCTCCGAGACGGAGAATCCTAGCCCAGCAGATTTGTACGAATTCGGTACAGTTGCCAGCATTTTGAAGCTTATCAAAATGCCCGACGGTAGTAAATCTATTGTTATTCAAGGCAAAAGACGATTTAAGATCTCTCGCTTTGTTCAGGAAGAGCCTTATTTCACCGCTAAAGTGGAGCCGGTAGTCGAGGATCTAGGAGCCGCGGACATTGAAGTACAAGCTCGGATGCGTTCTATCAAAGAACTAGCGATTCAGATTGTCAATCTTTCCCCCAACCTGCCAAGCGAAGCGGCCTATGCGATTCAAAACATCGATTCGCCCACGTTTTTAATTCATTTCATTGCGTCCAACCTTCAAATTGACGTTGCGCAAAAGCAACAACTACTGGAAACGCTGCCGCTGATAGAGCGGGCTGAAATGGTGATGGATCACTTGAATCAAGAACTTCAGGTGCTCCAACTATCGGAGGAAATTCGCTCAAGAGTAAAAACGGATGTTGATCAACAACAACGCGAATACCTTCTGAGACAACAACTTAAGGCGATTCAGGAAGAATTAGGAGAAAGCGAAGGCGGAGCTTCTGACGTACGCGAATTGCGTGCAAAGGCAGAAAAGAAAAAACTACCTGAGCATGTTCGAACGGTATTAAATAAAGAGCTTGAAAAACTAGGCCGATCCAACCCTGCTTCCCCAGACTATGCGGTAACCAGAAATTATGTCGACTGGATTTTGGACACTCCTTGGTCCGATTTTTCCAAAGACAAGCTCGATATTGTTAGGGCTGGAAAAATCCTGAACGAAGACCATTATGGTCTCGAAGCTGTGAAACAGCGGATTTTGGAATACTTGGCGGTATTGAAGCTAAAAGGCGATATGAAAGCGCCCATTTTGTGCTTCTATGGGCCTCCTGGAGTGGGTAAAACCAGTTTGGGCAAGAGTATCGCACGGACGTTGGATCGACAGTTTGTACGCATGTCTCTAGGCGGCGTACGGGATGAAGCAGAAATCCGGGGTCACCGAAGAACGTATGTGGGAGCCATGCCCGGCCGAATTATTCAAGGCATGAAAAAGGCCGGCACAGCCAACCCTGTTTTCATGCTCGACGAAGTTGATAAACTGGGATCAGACTTCCGGGGAGATCCATCTTCCGCCCTGCTTGAGGTGTTAGATCCTGAGCAGAACAATGCGTTTAACGACCACTATTTGGAAGTCGATTACGATTTGTCCAACGTGCTGTTTATTGCTACGGCAAACTACCTCGATCAAATTCCTCCCCCGCTAAGGGATCGCATGGAAATGATTGAGATTAATGGCTATACGCAGGAAGAAAAACTCGCCATAGCCAAGCAGTATTTAGTCCCTCGCCAAATTGAGCGCAATGGACTGACAAAGGCTCAGTTTGCCATTTCCAACCCCGCGTTGAAGCTCGTTATTGACGGGTATACACGCGAATCGGGTGTTCGGCAACTGGAACGGACCATTGGGTCTGTCGCACGTGGCGTCGCGAAGCGTGTCGCCATGGAAGAAATTGAAGCCGCTAAAGTGGAAGTCGGCGATATTGAGTCGTATTTGAAATCTCGAAAATATTTTTCCGATGTAGCCGAGCGAACGGAAGTGCCCGGCGTGGCCACCGGTTTGGCGTGGACCCCAGTGGGTGGAGATATTCTGTTTATAGAAGTCTCCGTATCTCGCGGCTCGGGTCGAATGATTTTGACGGGGCAATTAGGTGATGTGATGAAAGAATCGGCGCAGGCGGCTCTTTCGTATGTAAAAGCCAATGCCGATGACTGGGGAATCCCTGGGGATGCCTTCAAGTATTGGGATTTGCATGTTCACGTGCCTGCAGGAGCGGTTCCTAAAGATGGCCCATCGGCAGGCGTGGCCATGCTATCCGCTTTAATTTCGATCTACACCCAGCGCCGCGTCAATCACAATGTCGCCATGACAGGCGAGATTACGCTACGCGGTTTAGTCCTTCCGGTCGGGGGTATTAAAGAGAAAGTGCTGGCTGCGAAACGGGCAGGCATTAAATCCGTGATTTTGCCCGAAAAGAACAAGAAAGACGTGGAAGAAATAAAAGCGTCTTCCCTACGTGGGCTTACCGTGACCTATGTAAAGCGAATGGAAGACGTGGTTGAATTGGCGCTTCAAAAAGGAGTGCTCAACGATCCAACTACCTTTTTCACGATTCCAGATCGGGAAAAACTTGGCAGGTCCTCTTCAAACGGATCCTCGACAGTAGAAACCGTAGTCAACTGAGATCCTGGTTGATCAATTCGGCTCGTCTCGGTGTGTTTCTTCAATGATGACCGCGTCGTTGGAGTCGTCTGTCATTTCTTGATGGAAGGCCCGTTCAGCTTCTTCCCATACCTTTCCTAGGGTAGTCAGCGTATAATCAAAGGCCGTTTCAGCCATTTTGAAAACGGTACCCGCTGCAAAAACTACTTTCCCAACGGCGTTCAATTCTTCAAATTGAACCAAAGGCCGTTTGTCGTTGGGATCCATCATACTGCTATAAGCCTAAGCGTCTGATTTTTTGGTTGTCTTCTTAGCTGCTGGTTTTTTGGACGCAGGCTTTTTGGCTTTTGTCTTAGCCGAAGCCTTTTTCGCAGCAGGCTTGTCGGCTTCTTTAGTGGAGGTGGCCTTGTGGTCTGCAGCGTGTTCGCCATTCATACCTTTTTTCAGATCTGAAATAGCACCTTCCATAATATCGGAAACGGTTTGTACAGCATCCTGAACGCCATCAATTACGGCTTTTGCTGTTGATTCCAGCAAAAAGAACGCTTTTTCCTCGAGTTTCAACTCATCGAATGCGCTTCTGGTTGAATCGTATTCTTCGGAACGGCATTTTTTGTCTTTTGTCATGATATTTCTGCTATAAAAAGGTACAGGGTATCAAATAGTAGACGAAAAGAAATGATCCTTGTTGCGTATTTAAAAGGAATGGGCGGGGGCCAAAGGCCCCCGCCCATTACACTATAACTCCAACACGTCTAGCGCGAAGTCCTTACTTTTTCGTGGCAAGGTGCGCTTGAGCTGCCGCAAGGCGGGCAATCGGAACCCGGAATGGAGAACAGGACACATAGTCCATTCCTACTTCAGAGCAGAAGTGCACTGATTTAGGATCGCCACCGTGTTCTCCACAGATACCGACTTTTAGGCCTGGACGTCCGCGACGTCCGCCTTCGGTACCCATGCGAACCAACTGGCCCACACCTTCTATATCCAAGGACTGGAATGGATCGTCTACCAGAATTTTGTTTTCTACGTATTCTGGCAAAAATGACCCGGCATCGTCTCGGCTATAACCGAAAGTCATCTGCGTTAAGTCGTTGGTACCGAACGAGAAGAACTCTGCTTCTTTGGCGATACTTGCAGCCGTGAGGGCGGCACGTGGGATCTCGATCATCGTCCCGATCAAGTAGTCAACCGTAGCGCCTTTTTCTTTGAACACAATGTCAGCCGTTTGCTTGATAACCGCTTTCTGATTAACAAACTCTTCGACCGTACCAATCAATGGCACCATGATCTCAGGCAGCACCTTCACCCCTTTTTGGGTAAGTTCGACCGCCGCTTCGATAATGGCACGCGTCTGCATTTCGGTTATTTCAGGATACGTGATCCCCAACCGGCACCCGCGGTGACCCAACATCGGATTGAATTCTGAAAGCGCATTTACTTTTGCTTCCACAACGTCGAGTGACACGCCCATTTTGTTGGCCATATCCTGCTTGTCTTCCTTGCTGTGAGGCAAAAACTCGTGCAAAGGTGGATCTAGCAAACGAACCGTAACCGGTTTCCCGGCCATCGCTTCAAAAATGCCAATAAAGTCGGCTTTCTGGAAGGGAAGCAATTTAGCCAATGCTTGACGACGAGCAGGCTCATCTTTGGCTAAGATCATTTCGCGTACGCGGTCAATGCGTTCGCCTTCAAAAAACATGTGCTCCGTGCGGCAAAGACCAATACCTTCGGCACCAAACTCGATTGCTTTTTGAGAATCGGCAGGCGTATCTGCGTTGGTTCTGACACCCATTACTCGGAAATCGTCTACCCATGACATAAACTGGGCAAATTCACCGGTAAGTTCTGGATCGATCAAGTCCTGGCTGCCCAGAATAACTTCACCGGTCGAACCGTTCAACGAGATCCAGTCTCCTTCTTTAACGGTCGTGGAACCGCAAACGAAAGATTTGGACGCATAGTTGATCACAATTTCGCTACACCCGGCGACACAAGGCTTGCCCCAACCACGCGCCACAACCGCGGCATGCGAGGTCATTCCTCCTCTTGAGGTCAGAATCCCTTGAGCGGCATCCATACCTCCAACGTCTTCTGGGCTGGTTTCAATGCGAACCAATACAACTTTTTTGCCAGCCGCTTTGGCTTCTTCGGCATGTTCAGCAGAAAATACGACTTGACCAACCGCAGCCCCTGGTGATGCAGGTAAGCCTTTTGCAATAACGCGTGCGGCATAACCGGTTACATCCTTGAAGCGTGGGTGCAACAGCTGATCCAAATGTCCGGGCTCAACCAAGTTTCTAACGGCTGATTCGATGGACACCATCTTTTCCGCAACCAGGTCAACAGCAATTTTCACAGCTGCGGCTCCGGTGCGTTTTCCATTTCTGGTCTGAAGAATAAATAGGTTGCCTTCCTGCACGGTAAACTCGATGTCCTGCATGTTGGCATAATGTTTTTCCAACGTTTGGGTCACTTTTACCAAGCGCTCGTAGGCCGCAGGAAATTCTGAAGCCATTTGGGAAATGTCTTCAGGCGTGCGAATACCCGCTACCACGTCCTCACCCTGTGCGTTGACTAAGAACTCACCGTACAGCTTGTTTTCTCCGGTAGAAGGGTTACGGGTGAATAGAACACCGGTACCACTATTGGAGCCCATGTTACCATAGACCATCGCCTGGACGTTTACTGCCGTACCAATCAACCCGGTAATTTTGTTAATCGTGCGGTATTTTTTCGCGCGATCGCCATCCCAAGAACCAAAAACGGCATTAATAGAGAGTTTTAGCTGTTCAAATGGGTCGCTTGGGAAAGGAAAACCAGCGTGCTTTTCAAAGATCGCTTTATAGCGTTTTACCAACTCTTTGAGGTCGTCTGCTGAGAGATCCACGTCGTTTTTAACGCCGCGTTCCGTTTTCAACGTTTCGATGGCGTGTTCAAAATATTCGTGATGAACACCCATAACGACGTCCCCGAACATGTCGATGAAACGGCGATACGCGTCGTATGCAAAACGTGGGTTTTCTGTTTTTGCAGCCAATCCTTCTACCGCTGCATCATTTAGACCAAGATTCAGAACCGTATCCATCATTCCTGGCATGGATACCGCGGCGCCACTTCGGACAGAAACAAGCAATGGGTTGGCAGGATCACCAAAACCAGCACCCATTTGATCGGCGACATGCTGAATGCCTTCTTTTACTTGATCTTCCAATCCGTCAGGCCACATTCCTTTGTGCTCACTGAAGAATTTGCAGCTTTCTGTGCTGATGGTAAATCCTGGAGGTACGGGAAGCCCAATAGAGCACATTTCCGCAAGGTTGGCGCCTTTTCCACCTAGATGGGCCTTCATGGTCTTATCGCCATCTGATACTTTTTCGCCAAATCTGAAAACCAATTTATCCATGGTGATCGTCGTCCTGTCTTTATATAATAATTATCGTAAATCCGAGCCAAGATACGCCTTTACAGCCTGTTAGATGTAGTCCCCAGCGCAAAGAAATCATTAATCAGTTTAGTAACGCCTTTCCGAGTGGTCGGAACGCAAACGGACACCGCGCGTGTGAGAGGTCATCGATTTAATACTTCATTTGCCCAGAACGGGCCCTCTACAGCTAGCTACATGAAGCGACTTGTCGTCGTAGAATCTCCTACCAAAGCACGAACGATCAGAAAGTACCTTCCCGATTCATATACGGTTGAAGCCAGTATGGGGCATGTGCGCGACCTCCCTCCATCGGCTTCCCAAATACCCGAGAAGTATAAAAAGACCAGCTGGTCCCGCCTTGGAGTGAATGTAGAAGAAGGTTTTGAGCCTCTTTACATCATCCCAGCGGATAAAAAGAAAGTCGTAAAGCAATTAAAAGATGCACTTAAGGGCGTTGATGAATTGTATATCGCGACGGACGAGGACCGGGAAGGAGAATCGATTGGCTGGCATTTGTTGGAAGTGTTGAAACCGAAGGTCCCAGTACGGAGGATGGTTTTCCATGAGATCACAAAATCGGCTATTCTAGAGGCGCTTGAAAACACGCGCGAAATGGACACCAATCTCGTCGAAGCGCAAGAAACGCGACGGGTACTGGATCGATTGGTTGGTTATTCGATCTCCCCTCTGTTGTGGAAGAAGATCGCTCCGAAACTCTCCGCGGGACGGGTTCAAAGTGTTGCGGTCCGGGTCCTTGTTTTGCGCGAAACTGAGCGCATTTTATTCGTACCAGCGAGCTACTGGGGACTGGGCGCCTATTTAAGCGCTTCAGGAGCAGTATTTGAAGCGACCATGTCGCAAACCAACGGCCTACGATTGGCTACTGGAAAGGATTTTGATGACAATACAGGGCGATTAAGTGCCGGTATTGTAGACGGAACCGACTGCATTGTTTTAACGGAACCAAAGGCGTTAACGCTCGAAAAAAGTCTCCCAAAATCGAAATGGACCGTCGACAGCGTTGATGAAAAAACGATCACGCGTAATCCGTCCGCTCCATTTATCACGTCTACCCTTCAGCAGGAAGCAAGTCGTAAATTACGGTTATCGGCTAGAGATACGATGCGGGTGGCCCAGAAGCTGTACGAGCAGGGCTATATCACGTACATGAGAACGGATTCTACGAGTCTGTCGGGCGAAGCCATCGAAGCGGCCCGAAATGCCGTTCGCGATCGATACGGCAAAGAATATTTGAGCGATACGCCTAGACAATTCGCAAACAAGGTCCGAAATGCGCAGGAGGCGCACGAAGCCATCCGTCCCGCGGGAACGGAGATGAAAGCGGCCGCTCAACTAAAGCTTTCCGGTGACGAAGAAGCGCTATACGACATGATTTGGAAGCGAACAGTGGCTTCCCAAATGGCAGAGGCTAAGATTTCTCGTAAATCGGTTCAAATCTCTTGCGGTGATGGCGACATGGCGTCCTTATTCAGGGCCTCAGGACAAACGGTTCTGTTTCCAGGATTTTTCAGGGCCTATGTGGAAGGATCGGACGACCCTGAAGCCGCCCTTGAAGACCGTGAGCAACCGCTTCCAGAGTTTAAAAAGGGCGATGTCGTAAAGCTTGAAAGTCTTGAAGCCAAAGGGCATGCAACGAAACCCCCAGCACGTTTTACAGATGCCTCGCTTATCAAAGTTTTGGAGCAGGAAGGAATTGGCCGACCAAGTACCTATGCATCGATTATCGATACCATTGTACGTCGCGGTTACGTCAGAAGGGATCGCAGTCAACTCATTCCTACTTTTACGGCCTTCGCTACCACAAATCTTTTAGAGATCCAGTTCAACTCGTTGGTAGACACAGGGTTTACGGCAGAAATGGAACAGGTTCTGGATGATATTGCCGACGGTGAAATCAAGGCCCTCCCCTATTTGAAGAGCTTCTATGCCGGTAAAGACGGGCTAGAAACGAAAGTCGAACAAGGATTGGACACGCTCGATGCGCGAGAAGTATCGGCGATCGTTTTTGAAAAATGGAATCCTTATGTAGTTCGCGTAGGGAAATTTGGACCGTACGTTGAACTGGGAGAAAACGAAGAGCGCAAAGTCGCTTCCATTCCGTTTAATACGGCTCCCGGCGACCTGTCTGCAGAAGACCTACAGGGTTTTCTGGATGAAAAAGAGCGTGGAGACGATATCTTAGGCATTCATCCCGATTATGAAATGCCTGTTTTCGTCAAGAAAGGTCCTTTTGGGCATTATGTCCAGTTGGGTGACGACGATCAAGAAGGCAAGCCAAAACGAATCTCGATCCCAAAATCCTTAGATCCAGCCGACGTTGACTTTGCTAAAGCCGTTCAGCTGCTTGAATTGCCTAGAGACCTAGGCAATCATCCAGAGACTGGAAAGCCAATTAAGACCAATATTGGACGCTTTGGGCCGTATGTTCAACACGGATCTGTTTTTGCGTCATTGACGAAAGAAGACGATGTCCTTGAGATTGGGTACGATCGGGCTATGGAACTCCTCCTCAAAAAAGAGGCTAAAAACAAGCCTCTTCGCGTGATTGGTGAACATCCAGAATCTGGTGAAATGGTTGAAGTTTGGGACGGTCGATACGGTCCCTATGTAAAACACCAGCGGGTCAACGCATCGCTACCGAAAAACCAATCGATTGAGTCGGTAACGCTTGAAGAAGCCGTTGCGCTATTAGCTGAACGGGCCGCAACTAAAAAACCCGCCAGAGCCAAGAAAGCGACAAAGCCAAAAACGGCCGCTAAAGCAAAAGCAAAGGCCAAGCCAAAAGCGAAAGCCAAACCGAAAAAGAACTAGTCGGCGCTACCGCCCCACGTCCAATTTTCCTAATCGCGCAGCTGCCAACATGTTTTGGTAGCTCTCAAATCGTTCAATGGAGAGATCGCCAGACTCCACCAGCGCTTTGATATGGCAATCCGGCTCGTGGTCGTGTGTGCAATTGGGGAAACGACACATTCCCATATACGGGCGGTATTCCATAAAATAGTGGGATAACTCATCGGGGTCGACCTCATAAAGTCCGAACTCCCGTAATCCTGGCGTGTCACCAACAAATCCACCTTCAGGCACCTGAATCAATTCGGCGTAGGTGGTGGTGTGCTTACCTTTTTGGGTACTCTCACTAATGGCCCCTGTTTTCAGAACGGTATTTGGAATCAACAGGTTTAACAGGGACGATTTCCCCACGCCGGAAGGTCCGATAAAAACATGGATGCCTTGCGCCAAATACGGCGATAAATCGCTGGTCCCGCCGTCCACTTTCGTACTGGTAAAAACCACGTCATACCCAATGCTTTGGTAGAGTTCAGCAAAGTACATGACCACCTCTTCTGCAGCCTCGTCCATGAGATCAGCCTTGTTGAACACAATGCCCACGGGCACGTGAAGCACCTCAGCCATCACTAAAACGCGATCAATAAAGCCGGGGTTGATCCTTGGATTTCGAATACTTTGGACGATCCACGCCTTATCGACATTGGCAACGATAATGTGCTCTTTCCCCTGACGACGGCCGGCAGCTCGCCTACTTAATTTATTGGCCCGAGGGGAGCGCTCTTCAATGATTCCCGTCTGATCATCATTAAGCTGAAAAACGACCTGGTCCCCAATCACAATTGGGTTTGTAGCGTCTTCGTCGGCAAGTCTAAACTTTCCCCGAATCGTACATGAATACGTCCCTTCTGGTGAAAGCACCTCATAACGGCTTCCGGTCGAACGCAGTACGATACCTTTCAAATCAAGCCTTCGTTTTATTCCTTACTGGAACGGAATCGACGTCGACCACTTCATCTTCAAGCTCCAGCCGCGACTGCGTGTTGTGGGCAGCTAACATCGGCTTCGAGGCAGATAATTTGGCGACTTCAAGCTCTAGGTTTTCAATCTTCCCGCTGAGACCGCTTACCGATTGTTCGACCGCTCGACGCATCATCGATTCCAGCTCGCTCGTGGTCAATGAACCAGATTCCGATTGCTGAACCCGCTCAGATCGCGAACTACGCTTGTGGTTTAGAATCATTTTTACCAGTGTAAGCGAAAACATGCTCAGCACACTAAACATCAATAGGACAAAGAATTCCTCAGGCATGTTCTTTCCTCTCACCAGATGTCGTTCTAGAATCTTCAGAAAGCAACATGGTTTCGGAAGTCGATAATAACTGCGCTGATTCTAATTCGTCAATGCGAGCCACCAATGGTTCAATGGCTTCTTGCACCGCATTCTGAATATGATCATTTAGTTCGGAAAGCATCATGCTAGAGCCTTCGTTTACCCTAGGAGGAAGATAAGTTTGTTTTCGGTGGTCCAAAATCATCTTCATCAATAATAAAAAGGACCCAAACACGATCCCAACAATGAATACAGGCATAGCTCTATCGATAAAATTGAACGGCTCTGGAAACGGACTATAAGGTTAACCTACGCTCTTTTACAAGTCAGGTTACGCGGACCGTTTACAAATCGTTGCCACGCGGAGTAAACGATTGGATTCCCGTTAGTTCTCGTCCTAGAATGAGGCCATGAATGTCGTACGTACCTTCATAGGTGTTTACACTTTCTAGGTTGACCATGTGATGGATCACGCGAAACTCTCCGGTAATACCGTTTCCACCCAGCATATCACGAGCAATGCGGGCAATATCAAGCGCTGTACCACAGTTATTGCGTTTGGCTAGCGAGATCATAGAAGGAGTCGCCATACCTGTGTCCTTTAGTTGACCCAAGCGCCATGACAACAACTGCATTTGGGTAATATCAGTCACCATATTGGCCAACTTGGTTTGGACTAACTGCATGGCGCCCAGTGGATAACCGAATTGTTTGCGTTCCATAACATATTGGCGAGCCCTGCGAAAACAGTCTTCAGCAGCACCGAGTGCGCCCCAGACTATCCCATAACGGGCATTATTTAGGCAAGAAAATGGTCCTTTTAACCCGGTAACATCGGGAAACATGTTCGCGTCTGGCACGAACACATCTTCCATGACAATTTCTCCGGTAATGGAGGCTCTCAGCGACATTTTATTGTGTGTCTTCGGCGCCGACAACCCTTTCATTCCTTTATCGAGCACAAAACCACGAATAACGCCTGGATCGGAGGCTTTTTCTTTTGCTTTTGCCCAAACAATAAACACATCGGCAAACGGCGAATTGGTAATCCACATTTTAGCGCCATTCAGAATCCACCCACCATCTCCTCTAATCGCCGTGGTTACCATGGAGCCTGGATCGGACCCATGATCTGGTTCTGTTAGCCCAAAACAGCCTATTAATTCAGCTGTCGCCAATTTGGGAAGGTACTTGGCTTTCAGTTCAGGCGTTCCAAAGGCATTGATGGGATGCATAACAAGCGACGACTGCACGGAGGCAAACGAACGATACCCTGAATCGACACGTTCTAGTTCACGAGCAATTAAGCCGTAGGCGGTGTAGCTGACACCCGCACCACCGTATTCTTCCGGAATAGTGGAGCCCAATAGGCCCAGTTCACCCAATTCACGCGGAATGTCGGAGTGAAATACTTCATGTTGATTCCCCTCCAGCGCCCGAGGCTCCAGTTGGGTCTGCGCGTATTCACGCGCAGTTTCCATAATTAGGCGTTCTTCTTCTCCCAATAGGGATTCGAATTGAAAAGCATCTTCGGGGTTAAAAAACGGCTTAGACATACATTCAGATCGGTTAAAGGAGGTCTAGGTTCATTATTATGTAAGATACTGTGCGCATTCCTACAAGACACGCCACAGTAGGAAAACCGTGTGAACTTGGCGTGTTTTTACACATTTTCAGCGTACATTTTCGCTAAAGAGCCCCTCTAATTCCCAAGACCTCTATTTTCCTCTCAGCGCTGCTACCCATGAACGACCATTCTTCTCATGTTGTTATAGTCGGCGTAGGACTTATGGGAGGATCGCTTGGTCTTGCGCTCCGAAATGCAGACCCGACTCTAACGATTGCCGGAGTCGACTCCTCAGAGACGCTTGCGATTGCCCTCCAACGAGGTGCCATCACCCATGGTGAAGCACGTGTAGAAGATGCGGTAAAAGAAGCCGATTTCGTGGTCATTGCAACGCCTTCATCGACCGCATTGAGTGTCCTGAAGGAGTTGTCCAAACATGTTAAAGAGGGTGCCGTTGTTACTGATATGTGCTCGGTGAAGGGGCCAATTGTAGCATTGGCGAAAAAAGCACTCCCCAATTCGGTTCTTTTTGTGGGCGGTCACCCCATGACGGGGTCTGAGCGAAGCGGTATCCGGTATGCAGATGGGTTGCTATTTGAAAACGCTACCTATGTGCTGTGCTGTGCGCCCGAATCGAAGGTTTCTGATGGTTACCACCGTCTAGCACAGTTAATTAGCCTAACAGGAGCTCGCATTTTGGAGCTGGACGCGGAAAAACACGATCGAATCGCTGCTCGCGTTAGTCATTTGCCTCAATTACTATCTGTTTTACTAGTAAACACAGCGGGAAGAGCACGTAAATCTGATCCTGAGACGCTTTCTTTGGCTGCCGGCGGTTTTCGCGATATGACCCGCATTGCCTCTTCCCCATTTCCCATGTGGCGGGATATTCTAGAGGAAAATCGTGAAGAAGTCGGACTCGCCCTGACCCAAATGGAAGCCGATATCTCGCAATTAAAAACAAACTTGTCTGATTTGGACTTCGAAGCCATTAGAGAGCAGTTTCATCAAGCCGAACAAACGAGGGATTTTATCCCAAGCGACAGAAAGGGCTTCCTAAAACCGCTATCCGATGTATTCGTTTTCACTTCGGACCGTCCGGGAGCACTTGTCGATATTACAAGCACGTTATTCAACGCTTCCTTGAGCATCAAAGATATTGAGTTGCTTCGCATTCGAGAAGGTACGGGCGGGACGTTTAGGCTCGGCTTTCACGAAAGCACCGAAGCTGACCAGGCGGTATCTGCGTTAATAGAGAACGGATTCTCCGCTTATCGTTTATAGCATTTGCAGATCGCACTTGTACAAAGCATTTGCAGATCCTATTTGCACAAAGCATTTTCATTGTCAAAGCCGTGTTAACGGCGTATTATCGACCCATAGAATTTGTTTATTACTCTTTGTGGTCTTTCCCATTATAAAACCATTACAACCCATTTCAAGTACGTACCGTGTCTGATTCCACACTTAAAACCACCCCGTTAAACGATATTCATGTTGCCCTTGGCGCTAAAATGGTTCCATTCGCTGGGTACGCTATGCCGGTTCAATATGCCGGTATAATCGAAGAGCATCATGCGGTGCGTCAGCAAGCCGGATTGTTTGACGTCAGTCATATGGGCGAAGTGATGGTGTCCGGCCCACATGCCGAGGCCTTTGTTCAAAATCTTGTTACGAACGATGTCTCCACCTTATACGATGGAAAGGCTCTGTACTCGGCCATGTGCAACGACGAGGGTGGCATAATCGACGACCTGTTGGTCTATCGGATGGGCGCAGAGCAATTTATGCTGGTGATCAACGCAGGCAACATCGACGAAGATTGGGCTTGGATGCAAGCGCACAACCAGATGGGCGCTTCCTTAAACCATATTTCGGAAGACATAGCTCTGTTGGCCCTTCAAGGTCCCACTAGTTTTGACGTGTTGCGAAAAGCGTTTGGCTACGATGCGTCTCTGCTGAAATATTATCATTTTGACTCGCCTACTCCAGACCAATTCGGCGGCCTTTCGGGCGTTATCGTATCAAGAACGGGCTACACCGGTGAGGTTGGCGTTGAAATTTACTGCCAATCAAAAGACGCTGTCGCGATTTGGAATACACTTATGCAAGCCGGCCATGAGTTCGGATTAAAACCGACGGGTTTGGGAGCACGGGACACCTTGCGATTAGAAAGTGGCTTTTGTTTACACGGAAACGACATTTCGAAGGCGTGTAACCCCCTAGAAGCTGGATTGGGATGGGTGACCAAGCTAGGAAAAGAGACCTTTATTGGAAAAGCTGCGTTGGATAAGATCAAAGCAGCCGGTCCCAGCCGAAAATTGGTTGGGTTTGTAATCGAAGATCGTGGCATACCAAGACATGGGTATGAAATTCAGGATATGGGCGGCCAACCCATTGGCGAAGTAACCAGCGGAACCCAGTCCCCTATCTTGAATCAAGGAATTGGAATGGGCTATGTAGCAAACAAGCCTGAATTCGTGGAGCCGGGCGCCCAGTTCCAGGTGATTGCCCGCGGACGTTCGTTTACAGCGACCGTTAAAAAACCTCCATTTCACAAGTAAGGCCTCTGTTCTTAAATTAAAGCGTCTACTTAAGTACAGGTTATTTTAATACATGGCCACTAACGTCCAAAAGCGTAAATCTTCAAAAGCCAAAGCTACAGAAGCAGGTTCGTTGATTTCTTCTCAGCGAAAACAGGAGATATTGGGCTTCATTTTGATGGTTGTGTGCCTCCTGCTGACCCTTTCCGTTATCTCCTACAACCAGTCGGATAATGTGTTGGCCGGGCGTTTTTCTTGGAATTCGTTGTTAGCGCCAGGTGCCAAAAACGCTGCAAATGCGCTGGGATTAACTGGGGCCGTGATTGCCCGCACGATGGTCCCCAATTTTCTTGGGTATTGTGTGCTATCGCTTCCCTTTCTGGGACTAACCTGGGGATACTATTGGCTAAGGCACCGCCCAACCAGCCATTTACGCTTTATTTCTCTGCTCGTGATAACCGGAGCGTATGTATTGGCCATTTTGTTTGGTTGGATTTCTATCGCGGTGCAAACTGATCTTTTGGTCTATAGCGGAGAATGGGGATTAGGGACAGCGGGTTGGATGCAACGGATTTTCGGATCTATCGGCTCTTTCATCATTGTTTTTTCTGCCCTCACCATTACCCTCCTGCTGCTGATTGACCGAGATATTCAGCGAACCATGGATCGTATCGAGAATCGTTTTGACGCGATAGCATCTGGAATGCGAGATCGTTGGGCGAATAGAAAGATTCGAAAAGAAGAACGCCAAGAACTGCTGGAAGAGCGGCGATCGGTACGAGACAGTCAACGCACCATAGAAGCAAAACAACGCGAAGAAGCTAGGTTAAGACAATCAGCTCATGATCGCGAAGAAAAGCGTCACGAAGAATTTCAGTCGGCTGCAAAACTTCCATTGACCGTTCATCCGTCGCCTTCTGCTGCTCAATCTGGTGCTCAGCCTGGTGCGAATGCGTCCGAATTGGGTGCCGAACCGTTATCCATAACGGTTCATGAGCAACACGTTGAGGAAAAAGCCAAGCGAACCTCACGAAACGTTCTTTCCAGCTCTGATTATGGCTTCAATCAACCGGGCTTAGATCTGCTGGATTATGCCCCCGAGAAGAAACACACGATTGATTACGACGAGCTAGAAGAAAATAAACAGATCCTGCTGGATAAGCTGGCAACCTATAACATTGAGATTATTGGGATTGACGCCGTAGTTGGACCTACGGTAACCCTGTACGAATTGACGCCTGCTCCTGGAGTTAAAATTAGCCGGATAACCGCCCTAGAAAACGATCTGGCCATGGCGCTCGCGGCCAAAGGAATCCGCATGATTGCGCCCATTCCTGGCAAATCAGCCATTGGGGTAGAGATTCCGAATCGCCATAGAGAGCTGGTAAGCATCCGTGACATTATTGAAACCCGAACGTTTCAAGAAAACGAAATGCAATTGCCCTTGATCATGGGTAAATCCATTGAAGGAGAAATTGTGCTTCAGGACTTGACCAAAATGCCTCACGTTTTGATAGCGGGAGCAACGGGGTCTGGGAAATCGGTTGGGGTAAACACGTTTATTGCTGGGCTTCTGTACTCTGTACCGCCCTCCCTTTTGAAATTTGTGATGATCGATCCTAAGAAAATCGAGTTATCGGCCTATGCGCAAATTGCATCGCACTATGTGGCCATGCCCCCAGAGGCGGAAGACGCAATTATCACGGACTTTCATCAGGCTCTAGGCACGCTCAAAAGTTGCGAAAAAGAGATGGAAGGGCGTTATGACTTGCTTTCTCTGGCCCAAGTCCGATCGGTAAAAGACTACAACGAGCGTTTCCGTAACGGCCATCTTAGCGAAGAAGAAGGGCACCGACTACTTCCCTACATCGTGGTTATCGTGGATGAGCTTGCCGACTTGATGATGACGGCCGGAAAAGATATCGAGGCTCCAATCGCACGTCTCGCGCAAATGGCCCGTGCCGTTGGGATTCACTTGATACTCGCCACACAGCGTCCTTCCGTCGATGTGATCACGGGTCTGATTAAAGCAAACTTCCCGTCCCGTATTGCCTATCAGGTTGCGTCTAAAATTGATTCCAGGACCATCTTGGATCAAAACGGAGCAGAAGGCTTGGTCGGAAATGGTGACTTGCTGTACATGCTTGGAAGCCGCATAACCCGTTTGCAAGGCCCGTTTGTTTCGAATGCTGAAGTGGATCGTCTCACAGGCTTCATCGGAGATCAGGAAGGACCAGGGCCCTATTTGTTACCGCCCATTGAAGAAGAGGCTGGTCCAGCGTCTCTTTCCGGAGCTTATGGCGGACCCAAAGATGAGCTGTTTGTAGAAGCCGCGCGCATTATTGTGCGGGCTCAACAAGGCTCTGTATCCCTTTTACAACGAAAATTGGCCGTAGGCTACTCGCGCGCGGCTAGAATTGTTGACCAGCTTGAAGACGCAGGAATTGTAGGACCTTTTGAGGGCTCCAAAGCGCGCCAAGTGCTAATTGAAGACGAAATGATGTTAGATCAATTGTTATCCGAATAGGCATGCCAAACGCTTCGTTTCCAACTGTGGAATTTTGGGTGGCGGCCAACTCGGACGAATGTCCGCGTTGGCCGCAATCCGAATGGGAATTCGTATCAAGACGTTGTCCCCCACCGCTTCCGGTCCGGTTGCCAATATCGGTGAAGCCTGTATTGGTGATTGGAATGATCCACTAGTGATGGCCGAGTTTGCCAAAGATTGTGACGTTATTACCGTAGAAAGTGAGTGGGCTCCAGCGGAGATTGCTGAACAAGTTGCCTCCTCTAACACACAGGTATGGCCGTCTTCTGCGACGTTACGCACCATTCGACACAAAGGAAGGCAAAAAAAGGCCTTGCAAGACGCCGGTATTGCGGTTCCATCGTATACCTGTTGCTCTTCATTTGCAGAGGCGGAACAAGCATGGCTCGACTATGGACAAAAAGTGGTTGCCAAGAAATTCGAAGGTTCATACGATGGCTATGGCAATGCCACGGTGCGATCCATGGCGGAGCTCAAGCAAGCTTGGGCCGATTTGGCGGCCGATGATGGCCTACTTATTGAATCTTTTGTCCCCTTCAAGAGGGAATTAGCGGTTATGGTAGCGATATCGGAATCAGGCGACTTTGTCGTATATCCCGTCGTTGACACCGAACAACAGAATCACCGCTGTCACGCTGTGACCGTACCCGCTCCCATTTCAACGAGGACACACCAAGAAGCTGTCGACATGGCAGTAGCTTCTGCGCGAGCTGTTTCAATGGTGGGAATGCTTGGGGTCGAGCTGTTTGAGCTTGAGAATGGCGAGCTTTTCGTAAATGAATTGGCCCCCAGGCCACACAATACGGGGCATTATACCATCGAAGCGTGCCACACCTCTCAATTCGAAAACCACATTCGCTCCGTCTTAAACCTCCCCTTGGGTGATCCAAGTCTTCAGGTATCGGCCGCCGTTATGATCAATGTATTGGGAAAGCGCTCCGGACCCGTTCAAACCGATGGTCTAAAACAAGCGCTCGCTGTATCTGGGGCTGCGGTTCATATTTACGGCAAGAAAGACGTAAGAGAACATCGCAAAATGGGGCACGTTACCGTAACATCGTCTGATGTGGAGACCGCTCGCGCGTTGGCTGAACAGGCCGCAGGACACATTCACCTTTAATCGTACTCAAACCGATATGCATTCTTCCTCCTTCCCGCTTGTTGGAATTGCCATGGGCAGCCAATCTGATTGGCCCGTAATGGAAGCAGCAGCCGATATTCTGGTTGAGTTCGGAGTTAAATTTGAAGCCCGTGTATTGTCTGCGCACCGCACACCTGAAGCCATGCGTGAGTACGCGGAA
>JAURGV010000169.1 GCA_030833605.1 Rhodothermales bacterium | reverse complement strand
GGCGCGGATACCGTCCACTTACGGGTTGAAAAAATCGATTTCATTGTGGGCTCAGGGCAGCACACCAATTCCCATATCTACGATGAAAATGGTTTCCTCTATCAAATCCCCGTGACCTGGTATGCGCAAGATGCGAAGTGGGGATTGGCGCCCAAATTCCAAAAAAGTGGCAATAATTACCGTTTTGGACGGGTAATAACCGACGAATGCATGGCTTGCCACAACGCGCAACCCACATTCGATCAAGGTTCGGAAAATCGCTTTGAAAACGTGCCCGCAGGCATCGATTGCGAGAAATGCCACGGCCCTGGATCCATTCATGTGGCCGAAAAAAAGGCGGGAATCATAGTCAACACGGTTTCGGAAGTGGATTTTTCCATCGTGAACCCTGGAAAATTGTCGCCCGGATTGCAATTGGATGTGTGTAAACGATGCCACATGCAAGGAGCTTCCGTATTCGCGACGGGCCAATCGCCATTGGATTGGAGACCAGGCAAGCCCCTTTCGACCCACGAGAACGTGTTTTGGCCACGCCAACCGGACTCCACCTCTCATTTTATAATGGCATCTCATCCGGATCGATTAGCGATGAGTGCTTGTTATCAGGCGTCTTGGGACCCTTCAAAAGGATTAGAACCCATGACCTGTCTAACCTGCCATGATCCCCACCTACCGGTAGAAGAGACGCCTCTGGAATTGAAATCGGCGGCATGTACCAATTGCCATGAAAATGCCCTCCAGAAAGGTATAACGGGCGTTATTTGTACTGATCCTGGGGTCGTATCGGGCTCGAACACCGCAGCCTGCGCGTCGTGTCACTTACCGAAATCGCCTTCCACGGATATTCCTCACATTCGAATCACGGACCATTATATACGGGTACCCGACCGGTTGTCAGAAAAACAAGCCGCCGATCAAACCGCTTTTTTACGTCTGGCATCGTTTATCGACCCAAAACCTGACTCAAAAACGTTAGCCGATGGCTTTTTGACCTATTACGAGCAATTTACGGACCGACCGGGAATGCTGGATTCGGCCAAGGTCTATTTGCAAAAGGCCCAAAGTCAGAATAAAGGGACAACGCAAGACGCTCAAGCGTTAACTCAATCCTGGATTCGATTGTGGCACCTTGAAAACGATTACGAGTCTATTCGGCGGGTGTCTTCTCCGTTTTCATCCCTGCCTACCGACGCATGGACCTTCTACCGAATCGGCGAAGCCTTTGGCGCCGTAGCCGATTATAATGCGGCCGTTTCTTGGTATCAAAGGGCGGTCAACCTTCTGCCAACCCATTTGCGCTTTATGGATAAACTGGGGGTTGCGCTAACCCAGGCGGGGCGTCCCGAGGAAGCCCTTGCTTTATACGATTCGCTTCTTCTACTCAACCCCAAATTTGAAACGGGACTCAACAACCGCGGCTTCGCTCGTCTCTATCTAAACGATTTTAGTGGTGCAGAAGCAGATTTTAAAGCCGCTTTGGCGTTAAGCCCAGACTTAGAACTCGCCATGGCGAATTTAGCATCGCTATTTCTGAATACGAATCGGGAAGAAGAAGCACGCCCAATCGTTGCCAAATTGATTCGCCTTTATCCAGGAAATGGCGAATATGCGCGAGTTTGGAATATGTTGAATCCGTGAAGCCAAGTGGAATTATTGAAGAGTATGGAGCAAGACCATTGATCGTTTCTTGAAATCGCTGGAAATTGGGTGATTGCTCGTCAAATCCGGATGTGCCGTTGGTTTGATGCAGCATAACCACAACTTTTAATCGATATTTGAGGCCTTAGCGAATGCAAATCGCCAGACTATACCTAGTCCTATTTGTTTTAATTGGACTCGGCATCTCCGCTTGCGGTGGAGAAAACACCGAAAACACAGAATCTGCTGCCACCGACTCAACTATGACGATGACCTCTGATGTTTCCATGGAAGCACAGATCGGTCCAGTAACCGAATTGGAATTGGGAGCCTATGACGCGGCATTGGCAGCGACAGGACAAGCGGCTTTTGGCGATAAATGTTCTGCTTGCCATGCAATGGATACCAAAGTAATTGGTCCGGCGTTGGCTGGTGTATTGGATCGTCGTTCACCTGTTTACGTGATCAACATGATTCTAAACCCAACCGAAATGCTAGAAAGCCATCCAGATGCGCAAGCAATGTTGGCTGAGTATGCTGTTCCTATGATTCCTTTAGGAATTGAAGAAGCTGAAGCTCGCGCTATCGTTGAGTACTTGCGTGGTGAAGGTTAATCCGAAAGGTTAACGTATAGCTAAGCTAGGATATTGAGTGGGCGGGCATCCATATGGATGCCCGCCCACTTTTTTATGCCCTTATCGTATGTGCGCCCAGCTGTTCGGCGCCTAACACTCTGGCCCAATATTAATCTTCAGACCACAGCGCTCCAGCTTTCAACCGGTAGCCCCCAGCGCGCAAATCGGCGCCCACATCTTCCAGCGTTTTTTCACTCATCATTTGTTCAATTGCCGAGCGGGACTTGATCCAATGCTCATGCAGCGGGCACGGATGATCTTTTGTGCATCCGGGTAAACCCAAAACGCACTTAGAGAACAAATCCTCCCCGTCTAAAGCGCCAACAACGGCCCTAACCGTGATTTTACTGGCGCTGCCGCTAATGCGGACGCCTCCATTTGGACCGCGGTAGGAATCAATAAGCCCTGATTTCGCCAGTTGTTGAAATATTTTAGTCAAAAAGTGAAACGAGATATCTAGGGTCTCGCTGATCTTTTTAACAGAGACATACTCATCTCCACCTACTCCAGCCAAATGGAGCATGGCTCGAATTCCGTACTCAGAAGTTTTTGACAGTAACATTTAATTTTTGATTTGCCTTTTATTGAATATAAACAAAAAAGATATCCTTGTCTTAAAACGGGTTTTCTTTTGCAACTATTCTTTAGCGTTCCGTACACCACACACAGGTGCCTACGCGACTACGTCCTAGGTGCCTGTTGTCTATCGTTTCGAAATGATGTGTGGCTACGATTTTCAAGCGAGAGGGAGACAATCTTTAAGACCTTCACAGATGTTGTGCTCTGTGAGGGTCTTTTTTTTTATCCATTCCTAAAAAAAGCGGTATCTTTCCCAACCCCAGTAACCACTCATCGTTGGTAAAAGAAAGCCCCTTATGGAGCGAAGAACTAAGATCGTTTGTACTCTCGGCCCTGCTACAGCTTCAGAAGAAGCCATTCGTGGCCTAATTAATGCCGGAATGGATGTCGCCCGCCTGAATTTTTCCCACGGGACCCATGAATACCACAAAGGCTTAATCGTCAACATTAGGAAGGCCGCTGCTGCAGAAGGACGTGAAATTGCCATTCTCCAAGATCTACAAGGCCCCAAGCTTCGCGTAGGGTTGATGAAAAACGGTGGTGTTGATTTGGTCGACGGCCAAAAATTAATTATAACGGCTAAGCCCATTGCAGAGGGTACCAGCGAGCGTATTTACGTGAGTTACCCAACCCTTTGCGACGACATTAAAATCGGCGGTGAAATCCTGCTAGACGACGGCCACCTGGAGCTCATTGTTACCGGTTTTGACGGCAAAGATGTTATTACAGAAGTCACCGTTGGAGGACATCTTTCTTCTAGAAAAGGCGTAAATCTACCCAATATTCTGACGTCAACGCCTGCCCTGACCACAAAAGACCTTCGTGACCTCGAATTCGGTTTGAAAATGGGGGTAGACATCGTCGCCCTTTCCTTTGTGCGAGCCCCAGACGATGTACGACAGCTTGTTAATTTGCTCAAAGAAGCGGCATACAAGCCCATGGTGATCGCAAAAATCGAAAAACCAGAGGCGCTTGATTGCATTGACGACATTATCGCCATTTCGGATGGAATAATGGTGGCGCGAGGCGACTTGGGTATAGAGATGAGGCTTTCTAAGGTACCTGCAGCTCAAAAACGAATCATTTCGAAATCCAGACGCGCTTCCAAGCCGGTCATCACGGCAACGCAAATGTTGGAAAGCATGATTGAGAATCAGCGACCCACGCGTGCCGAAGTAAGCGATGTGGCCAATGCCGTTTTGGACGGCAGCGATGCGCTGATGCTTTCTGGAGAAACGGCGATGGGGGCTCATCCCATCAAGGTTGTTGAGGTCATGGCACGGGTAATTATCGAAGCAGAGAAAGTACTATTTGAGAATCAAATCACGCGCATTCGTTCTACCGGAAATCCAACCGTAACCGAAGCGATCTCTCAAACAGCCTATTTTATGGCCCATGAAGTCAATGCCAAAGCGATCGTGTGCCTCACCTCATCTGGATCTACGGCCCGTTATATTGCTAGGCACAGACCCCACGTACCGGTCTATGCCTTCACCGATGATCGTCGGATTTTAGGGCAATTGGCGCTGTCCTGGGGAACAAAAGGATTTTACATTCCTTTTCAGTCCGATACAGACAAGGGAATTGCCCTTGTTCATGAGGTCCTGAAAAACGAAGGGTTGGCCGAAACAGGCGACACCGTTGTTTTGACTGCCGGAATGCCACTTCCAGCAAACGGAAGGACCAACATGCTCCACGTAAGTATTCTTTAAAAAGGTCGATACCTCAGCTATTAAACCGCTACTACGTTATTAATTAAAGCGGATTCACCTGCTGTCGTGATTTTCATGCGTCATAATTCTGCACGCGTCGTCCAAGGGGTTAGAGTATCCAGTATCGTTCTTTTGATATTGGTGGCTTCGTTGGGTTTTTCTGGTTGTAAGTCGCCTGCCTTTGTAAGCACGCGCTATGACAATTTTACGGCCTACTACAACACCTTTTACAACGCTCGGCAAGTATTTGACAAGGGCTACAAGAATCTCATTAAAAACTCTGAGGTCATAGACCGGGTCTATTTTTTACCCATCTACCAAAGAGCTTCAGGAACAGGATCGCGAGATTTCGATAATGCGGTCCTCAAAAGTGCCAACCTGCTTCGCAATCACCCGGATTCAAAATGGGTGGATGATGCGCTATTATTGATTGGGAAATCTTATTTCTACCAAGAAAACTTCGTCGGCGCCACCCAGAAATTTCGCGAAGTCATAGAATTGAATTCGGGACTCAAGGATGAAGCCGTTTTTTGGCTGGCAAGGTCTCTGATTACGAGCGGGACCCTGGATTTAGCCGAAACAGAGCTGAATCTTGGCTTGGCGAGCGAAAACGTTGATAAGAAGTGGTCCAGTCAATACAAGCTGCTTTTGGGTGAGATGAACATCAAGCTCTCGTTTTGGGAGCTGGCAGCAGAGAATTTGTCCTCTTCTATCAAAGATGTAAAAGACAAGCAAGTCGCTGGTAGAGCGCAGTTCTTGTTGGGGCAGGTGTACGAACAGTTGGGCCAGTATGAGAATGCTGTCAAAGCATTTGAAGCGGTCCGGAAATTTACACCGGATTATGAACT
>JAURGV010000168.1 GCA_030833605.1 Rhodothermales bacterium | reverse complement strand
CCAGTCCGGTCCAACCCGCTGCCAGACACTCAAACGCGGCGAGAATTCCTTGGAGAGCAACTTGCCTCCGACCATCTCGGAGGCGCTCAGCCAAAAAGTGACGATGAGATTGGGGCCTGCTTGGGTGACCTTGAAATCCTTGAAAAAACGCGCCTAATGGCCGTGGAAAGGCAAAAATTACTTGGTTTTTATACCAAGCCTGATTTCATGGTGAGTATGAATTGGATCGCCATCACCGAGGCCGATATGCCGCCAACGTCGGACGGTCGAGATGCTCTGGCCCTCGGAGTCGGAGTGCGCATTCCGCTTTGGCCCTCGGGAAATAAAGCCCGTTTGCAAGAAGCGTCTTTGGCGGTGGAGGCATCCGAAAAACAAATCGAGGCTTCGCGAAAGGCCATTGAAGATATGTATGAAGAAATCCGGACCAACCTGGACAGCGATACGGCCATATTCAACCTCATCGAAACCTCTTTGCTGGTTACCGCAGAAGCCGTTTCAGAGTCAGCCATCTCTTCGTATGCCACGGGCATGGCCTCCTTTATGGATCTACTGGACGCGGAGCGCAGCTTGTTTCAACTCCAATTGGATCGAGTTCACGTGCAGGCACGTCTTGGGGCGAGCGTTTTGCTTTTAAACAGGATTTCCGGTCGATTAAATCGAGCCGTTTCCGAAATCAACAGATAAGGTATTTAGTATGAAACGCACTCAATTATTTTTGGGACTGGCTTTGATCTTCTCGGCTTTAGCGCTTGGATACGTTGTGGGGCAAAACCAATCTCATTCGACTGAGGCTCAAGAAGTGGATGCCGCTGGGACTCAAACGGGGGACATCCTGTATTGGCGAGCACCTATGGATCCCACAGAGACCTACGATGGGCCCGGGAAATCCAAAATGGGAATGGATTTGATTCCGGTTTATGCCAACGAAGACAGCGCACCGCAGCGACCTGCGGGAACGGTTACCATCAGCGAAGGCGTGTCCCAACAGATGGGCGTTCGATACGGTGAAGTTCATCGAATGGACCTTTATCGATCCATAACGACCGTTGGTGAGGTCAAAATTAACGATGAACGCATTACTCAGGTTAATGCTCGTTTTTCGGGCTGGGTCTCTAACCTTCTTGTCGGTTTTGAAGGGTCAGCGGTTACTAAGGGACAAGTTTTGCTGGAGATGTATTCTCCGGAATTGGTGACCACCCAAGATGAATACATTCGGGCCCTAAATTACCGGGACAATCTACCCACCTCTGCTTCCGAATCGTCCAAAGCGAACGCGACGCGGCTTGTGGAAGCGGCCAAAAATCGGCTGCTGAATTGGGAGGTCGACGCGGAATTTATTGGTCACCTGGATCATTTGCGGGAGCCCCAACAAACCGTTCCAATACGGGCATCGGCTTCGGGAATTGTGCTGACAAAAGATGTTATTGAGGGCGGATATGTGGCCCGCGGCAGCAATTTGTTCAAGATTGTAGACCTTTCCGAGGTCTGGGTTCATGCCAGTTTTTATGACTACGAGTTGCCATGGATAAGTGAGGGGCAAGAAGTAGAAGTAGCATTGAGCTACCTGCCAGGTACGGTCTACAAAGGAGTCATATCCTATATCTATCCCATTTTACGCGAACAGGCCCGCGATGTGCATGTGCGCATCGTTGTCCCCAATAAATCCGGCAACCTAAAACCGGGAATGTTTGCCAATGTCCAGTTGGCTGGCAAGACGATGAAGGATGTAGTTGTGGTGCCCACCGAAGCCGTAATCCGTTCTGGCTCAAGGAGTTTGGTGTTTGTCGCTGATGGTAGCGGGTCCTTTGAGCCTAGGGAAGTCGAAACAGGGGGCGAAGGAGGCCCGGGAAATGGACTGGTCTACGTGATTCGAGGCTTAGAAGCCGGAGAGCAGGTGGTGACCTCAGCCCAGTTCTTGATCGATTCCGAAAGTCGATTGCAAGAGGCTATTCAAAAAATGCGAAACAACAAAGCCGGGGGCGGTTCTTCCGTACCCGGGGATATGTCGAAGATGGATCATTCTGGGGCAGGTGTTTCTGACATGGGCGACATGAAAATGGATGGCGCTGTGAAGAAAACGGAGGCAAAGCCTGATTCCGTCAAAAACACTCTCATGAAACACGATCACTAGAAGAATTGACCGCAAGAGGCGTGTTTTATGTTACATCGAATTATTGAGTTTTCTGTCCGAAACAGGGTATTGGTATTGGTCTTCACGGCAATCCTAGGGGTCGCAGGTGTGTGGTCCATGACCCGTACGGCTGTAGATGCCATTCCTGATTTATCGGATGTCCAAGTTATAATTTTCACGGATTATGCGGGCCAAGCGCCGCAGGTGGTCGAAGACCAGGTCACCTTTCCGTTAACATCAGCCATGTTAGCGGTCCCCCATGCAAAAACGGTTCGCGGGTATTCGTTCTTTGGGCTTTCCTTTGTGTATGTCATTTTTGACGAAGGAACCGACATGTACTGGGCCAGAAGTCGGGTCTTGGAGTACCTGAATTTTGTCTCCGGCCGGCTCCCTTCCGGAGTTACGCCGAGTCTCGGCCCCGATGCGACGGGCGTCGGCTGGGTGTATGAATACGTGTTGGATGGGGCAGATGCCTATGATCTTCAGCAACTAAGGAGTATTCAGGATTGGTATTTACGGTATGAACTGACGGGGGTCGAAGGGGTGGCCGAGGTGGCCTCCATTGGAGGGTATGTCAAACAATACCAAGTCGAAGTAGACCCCACTTTACTACTCGCTTACGACGTTTCATTACCTAAAGTCCGGCAAGCCTTAGCCCGTTCAAATGCCGACGTAGGCGGTCGACTCGTAGAAATGGGCGAAACCGAATTTATGGTTAGGGGCCTAGGGTACATCAAGTCGATTGAAGACATTGAAAACGTGCCGCTAGGCGTGGATAAAAATGGCACGCCCATTTTAATTAGCAACGTGGCCAACGTACATCTGGGGCCGGAGCTTCGGCGCGGCGTGGTGGAATGGAATGGAGAGGGAGAAGCCGTGGGTGGCATTGTGGTAATGCGCTACGGTGAAAACGCATTGGCTACTATTGAAGGGGTAAAACGGAAATTAGAGGAGCTAAAAGCCGGCCTTCCAGAAGGTGTTACCATCAAAACAGCCTACGATCGATCGACCTTGATTGAACGGGCCATCGACAATCTGAAGTCCAAACTTTTGGAAGAGATTATTGTGGTGACCTTGATTGTGTTGCTGTTTCTTTTGCACTTCAGAAGCTCTTTTGTAGCCATTTTTACGCTCCCTATGGGCATTTTGATTGCGTTTGTCATTATGAAAGCGCAAGGTCTAAATGCGAATATTATGTCGCTGGCAGGTATCGCGATCGCCATTGGGGCCATGGTCGATGCGGCTATCGTCATGATCGAGAACATGCATAAGCATTTGGAAGTCGATGGCGGCAAAAAAGACCACTGGCAAATTGTAATTGATGCCTCAAAAGAGGTTGGTCCCGCGCTTTTTTACTCGTTGTTGATTGTGACGTTGTCTTTTTTGCCGGTCTTCACCCTAGAAGCGCAAGAAGGACGCCTGTTCAAGCCGCTGGCATTTACCAAATCATACGCGATGGCCGCGGCCGCGATTCTGGCTATCACGGTCGTTCCTGTACTCATGGGTTATTTCATCCGAGGAAAAATTATTCCCGAGGCGAAAAATCCTGTCAATCGGTTTTTTCAGCGTCTGTATCACCCAGTTATTGAATGGGCGCTTCGATTTAAATGGTCTACGTTGGTGATCGCGTTGGTCGTTTTGGTTGCCACTATTTGGCCACTTTCTAGGCTTGGATCTGAATTCATGCCGATGCTCAACGAAGGCGATATTCTTTATATGCCTACCACGGATCCCGGAATTAGCATCACCAAGGCTAGGGAGTTGGTGCAGCAAACCGACCAAATCATCATGGGCTTTCCCGAAGTGCATCACGTATTCGGGAAAATAGGGCGTTCCACCTCGGCAACGGACCCCGCGCCGCTGTCCATGCTCGAAACTACCATTATGCTTCGACCCGAGGACGAATGGCGACCGGGCATGACGATGGATAAGTTGATGAAAGAATTGGACGAGGCGATTCAATTTCCAGGCCTCACCAATGCCTGGACCATGCCCATCCGTACCCGCATTGATATGCTGTCTACCGGAATCAAAACGCCGGTCGGGGTAAAAATTATGGGGCCAGACCTTACTGAACTTTCTCGGCTCAGTTCAGAGGTCGCCACGGTGTTGGGCGCCATGGATGGGACCTTAAGCGCTTTTCCAGACAAGCCGGTCAATGGCAACTTTATGGACTGGAAAATCGATCGACTCGAAGCCGCTCGTTACGGACTCACAGTCGGGGATGTGCAGGACGTGATTATGTCTGCCATTGGGGGAATGAATGTCACCCAAACCGTTGAGGGACTGGAGCGATATCCCGTAAACGTTCGTTACACGAGAGAAACAAGAGATCATATATCCGAGCTCGAACGGGTCCTTATCGCAACCCCCAGAGGCAATCAAATTCCTTTGGGTTACGTCGCAAAAATGGAATTGACGACGGGTCCGCCGGTGATTAAGAGCGAAAATGCCCGAAGAACTTCGTGGGTCTACGTAGACATTAAAGGTATTGACGTGGGGACCTATGTGGAAAACGCGAAAGCAGCGGTGGCAGAAAATGTGAAATTGCCTGCCGGTTATTCGATCCGTTGGAGTGGTCAGTATGAGTATATGGAGCGAGCCAAAGAACGCCTTCAGCTGGTGATCCCGCTGACGTTGTTGGTCATTTTCCTGCTGTTGTATCTCAACTTCAAGAACGTGCAGGAAAGTTTGATCGTGATGTTATCCGTTCCTTTTTCCTTGGTAGGAGGCATTTGGCTCATTTATTGGCTGAATTACGAGCTAAGTGTAGCCGTTGGGGTAGGATTTATCGCACTGGCAGGCGTGGCGGCTGAAACGGGGGTCATCATGCTGATTTACCTGGATCAAGCCTACAAAAAGGGACTGAAAAATGGGACGATGAATTCGCCGGCAGACTTATATGGCGCCGTGATTCACGGCGCCGTAGAGCGCGTTCGGCCCAAAATGATGACGGTTTTCACCATTATGGCCGGTCTAATCCCCATCATGTGGGGCACTGGCACCGGATCGGAAGTGATGCAACGTATTGCAGCGCCGATGATTGGCGGCATGATTTCATCCACAGTCCTTACGCTGGTCGTAATTCCTGTCATCTACTTTTTATGGAGACAACGCTCCCTTCCCGAGGTCGCGTAATAGCGGCTTTGGTGTGATCATTCCACCGTATCGGGAACGAAACCCACCATGCGAAGCGGTCCTCCGCTTCCACCTTCGATTTTCATCGGAAGCGCGATCACGTAGGCGCCCGTTAAAGGGAGTCTATGTAGGCTAGCGACGTTTT
>JAURGV010000167.1 GCA_030833605.1 Rhodothermales bacterium | reverse complement strand
AAAGGCGAACTGGGACGCATTGGATTGGCTTTTTCAACCAACGAACCAGAAATCGTGTATGCGCTAGTAGAAGCCAAGAAAAACGCACTGTACCGATCCGAAAATGGGGGTCGGAAGTGGAAGATGGTTAACGACGACGATGATGTGAACGGCCGGCCATTTTATTACGGCGAGATTTACGTAGACCCGGAAAATGAAAATCGAGTTTACAAAATTGAGACATACATCCACGTAAGTGAAGATGGTGGTCGCAGTTTCACCCAGTGGCAACCCGGGTATCAGGCGAACGGGGTTCATCCTGATCACCATGCGTTTTGGGTATCGGCTCTTGATCCTAGTTTTATTATCGAAGGAAACGACGGGGGTATGTCGATCACTCGTGACAAAGGAAAAACCTGGCGATTCGTAGAAAACCTTCCGCTGGCTCAGTTTTATCACATTAACGCGGACAACGAATTCCCGTACAATGTGATGGGGGGCATGCAAGACAACGGTTCTTGGATAGGTCCAGCGTACGTGTGGCGCGCGGGTGGTATTCGCAATTCGTATTGGCAAGAAGTGGCGTTTGGAGACGGATTTGACGTATCACCCGATCCCGACGATTCTCGGTATGGGTATGCGATGAGCCAAGGAGGAAGCATAAGTCGATACGATAAAGAGACCGGCAATAGTTCGAGTATTAAACCGCTTCATCCAGACCCCGATGTGTTTTTGCGATTCAACTGGGATGCTGCGTTTGAGCAAAGCGCACACGATGCTTCCACTATTTATTACGGCAGCCAGTTTCTGCATCGCTCGACCAACAAAGGACAGAGTTGGGAAGTGATTTCTCCCGATTTGACTACCAATGATCCGGAAAAACAGAAGCAAATGATTTCAGGCGGCCTCACGTACGATGCCACCCAAGCTGAAAATCACACGACCATTGTTTCTATTGGGGAAAGCCCGGTCGACGCCAAGGTGTTGTGGGTTGGTACGGACGATGGGAATGTGCAGTTGAGTCGCGACGCAGGAGCGACATGGACCGAAGTTGGCAAAGGGATGAAAGGCGTGGCCTCTAAGTCGTGGATTCATCAAATTCATCCTTCCCCTTATAGCGCGGCAGAAGCGGTGGTCGTGATCGACGATCACCGTCAAAATAATTGGGAGCCTTACGTGTATCGCACCAAAGACTACGGTAAAACGTGGGCACGCATTGCGGATGGTTCGGATGTAGAAGGGTTTGCCTTGTCGTACGTCCAAGACCCTGTTTCGCCGAATTTGGCCTTTTTGGGTACGGAATTCGGCCTGTACGTTACGGTCGATAACGCAAAAACCTGGTCGAAATGGACACAAGGATATCCAACGGCGTCCACTATGGATATGGCGATTCAAGAACGGGAAGCTGATTTGGCGATCGCTACATTCGGAAGAAGCGCCTGGATTCTGGACGATATCCGGCCATTGCGGGAGGTAGCCGCGCAGGGCATTGGTGTTTTATCCGAACCGGTTCATGCCTTTTCCAACCCGGTAGCTTATCAGGCTTCAACCATTCAGGCTGAGGGGACTCGATTCCGCGCCGACGCTATTTATGCCGGTGAAAACAGGTCGAATGGTGGTGCCGTGATCAACTATTCGGTTAATCCGGATGCATATGTGGCAGCTTCTAAGGACGAAAAGGAGCAGGAAGAAGAGACCGACTCCGACTCCGATGCGACTTCCTCGGACAAGGACTCCGACTCCGATGCGACTTCCTCGGACAAAGACGCCGATAAAAAAGAAAAAGCGCCCGATAAGGTGAAAATTGAAATTTTGGAAGGCGGAGAAGTGATTCGCACGTTTGATGGCCCCGCCAAAAAAGGGCTAAACCGAACGGGGTGGTCCATGACCCGCAAGGGTGTTCGCGGACCGAGTCGTAGAGCGGCCCGCGCGACGGATTCTGAGCCAAGTGGGGCGCCTATTTTACCGGGTACGTATTCGGTTCGAATCACGTATGGCGCTAGCGTGACGGAATCGACGGTTGTGGTTGAATCTGATCCGCGCTACGAAGTGGACCTGGATGCCGCCAAGGCTCGATTGGCTTTATACGCTGAATACGAAAAGTTAAGTGCTGGAGCCGCAGCCATGATGGATCGAATTCGGGATGCGAAAGCCGTTGTGGCCCGCGTTAATGCCAGCTTAGGAGATCGTAAGGACGACCTCGCGAAAGACTTGAAGAAAAACGGCAAAGCGATTTCTGATTCTTTGAGTGCATTTGAGGATCGATTCTACGGAGAACAAGGAAAACAGGGCATTTATCGCGATCCGAATACGGTGAGCTCCATTTTCGGGCGCGCTGGTGGCCAAATATTCTCGAGCGATCGCATGCCGAATACACCGGAAGAATGGGCCATGGCGCAAGGCAAGAAAGCACTTATGGAGATGCTTGCCGACGTGAATGGCTTTTTATCTATGGATTGGGTGGTTTACAAAGAAGCGGTTGAAGCATCGGATGCGTTTCGCATTGATGATATCGACATGGTGGCCATAGAGATTGAATAAACATACTTTCCTTTCCCAAATAACCATTTTATTAAACCTGGTAGTTAAATACCGATGAAAGCAACCAAACTATTCGCTTTAATATGCCTTTTGGGCATGGTCAGTGTGGCGCGAGCGCAAGAATGGCATCCGGAATTGACCGAGCTATGGGATCCCGTTCCTCCCCTGGTAACTCCCGGAATGGGTCTTTCAGCACCTTCCGATGCGCTGATTTTGTTTGACGGAACCGATTTATCCGGTTGGGAAAAGGTTCGCGGAGGAAACGCCGAATGGGTTGTGGCGGATGGGGTTCTGACCGTAGCTCCTGGAACGGGGGATATTAAAACCAGAAACGTGTTTGGCAGTGTGCAACTTCATATCGAGTGGCGCACCCCATCGAAAGTAGAAGGGGACGGCCAAGGGAGAGGCAATAGCGGCGTTTTTTTCCATGAAACGTATGAAGTCCAAATATTGGATTCATTTAACAATGTCACCTATTCCAACGGCCAAGCGGGTTCGATTTACAAACAATACATCCCTTTGGTCAACGCTTCAAAAGGTCCGGGCGAATGGCAGATCTACGATATTATCTTTGAATCTCCCGTATTCGCCGAGTCCGGTGCAGTGATTAAGCCGGCCTTTGTAACGGTGCTTCATAACGGCGTATTGATTCAAAATCATGTCGAAATAAAGGGTCACACGCCGTATATCGGTCTTCCGAAATATACCCCTCATGGCAAGGGCTCCATCAAGCTACAGGATCATGGTAACCCCATGAGTTTCCGAAATATTTGGGTGAGAGAGCTCTAGAATTCGGTACCTGGACAGCGCTTTTGTACGCAGGATTAACAGAAAATGCTTGAAGAAAGGGCATTAAAGGGGCCTGTGGGCGCTTCTTTTGGTGAACATCCTTTGTCGATGTCCGTTTAGGAGCGCTGTTGAATCCATGCTGGATTCTATTTAACAAAATTGTACTGAAATGAAACTCAATTGGATACCAGGCCTAATTGCGATTGTGATGATCGTTAGTGCTTGTGGTTCTTCGGACTCCGGACTAAAAATTAAAGATATTGTTGAAGGCGAAGGCGCAGAAGCTACGCTAGGTTCACAAGTATCTGTGCACTACACCGGTTGGTTGTATGCTGCTGATTCAACGGACGGCAAAAGCACACAATTTGATAGCTCCATTGAAAGAGGCCAAACATTCAAGTTCATTCTTGGATTTGGTCAGGTTATCCCAGGCTGGGATCAAGGCGTTGAAGGAATGAAAGTTGGCGGCAAACGCGAGCTTATTATTCCAGCCGACCTTGCCTATGGCGATCAGGATCTAGGATTGATTCCACCAAATTCAACATTGATTTTTGAAGTTGAGTTGGTTGAAGTCGTGGAATTGCGTGGTGATGTAGGCATTGAAGACGTCGTAGTAGGCGACGGCGCAGAAGCCACTCCAGGCATGATTATCAAAGTTCATTATACCGGTTGGTTGATGAATGCTGATTCTACCGACTCCAAAGGTGCTAAATTTGATTCGTCATTCAACACGGGCGAAATGTTAGAGCTTCCAATCGGACGTAGCCGGGTTATTCCAGGCTGGGACTTGGGCGTTCTAGGTATGAAAGTGGGCGGAACGCGTCGACTAACTATTCCTCCGCACTTGGCGTATGGCGATCGTGACTTGGGTGTTATTCCACCGAATTCAACATTGATTTTCGACGTCGAGTTGTTCAGTGTTGTAGATCCTGCGACCATCGTTGAAGAGCCAGTTGTAGACGGTTCTGCTTCGAAAGAAGACATGGAAGAAACCCCAGATACTTCTTCTGCACCGCAAGAATAGTTGAACGAGTTGCCCAGAATGGGCACCCCAAAAGTAAATTTGATATGAGCAATGGACTAATTATCAATGATCTTGTAGTTGGAGAAGGCGCTGAAGCGGTTTCTGGCAAGATGATTGAAGTACACTATACGGGTTGGTTGTACAATCCCGATGCGACCGATAACAAAGGCCGCAAATTCGACAGCTCCGTGGATCGCGGCGAAACGTTTGAGTTTCCTCTAGGAGGCGGACGCGTGATTCAAGGATGGGACCAAGGATTCGCAGGAATGCGGATTGGTGGCATGCGTCGCTTGACCATTCCTTCGGAAATGGGATACGGAGCGCGTGGAGCAGGTGGAGTTATTCCTCCTAACGCTACCCTTGTATTCGATGTCGAATTGATTAGCGTCGGTTAGTCCAACGCTTCAAGGATGTTAAAGGGTGGGGTCGGCATTGCATGCCGACCCCACCCTTTTTTCGTTTACGCCAGTTTTCCCGAATTGCCTGGTTGCGGTGAAACGCTGCTGGCCTTCCCAACTACGATGGTTGAACGTCGATTTGATTCGATTTTAAGTATTGAAGCAGGGCTCGGGTAAAGAGGATGATTCCGAACATCTCCATGCCTTCTTCCACCATCGTGGTCAAATTGTACAAGAGAGAGTCGCTTTCCATGGGCTCACCTACGATCTCCATCCCAACGGCCCCACCAACGAAGATCGCACCTGCAATCACAAAGGCTACGAGGGTGGGTTTTGGTAGGGATAAAAGGACAGGATTTGGTAACGTTTCCTATTTCTCAAAAGTATTCGAAGAGACGTACGGCATAAATCCTAAATCGTACATGCTCTAGGAAGTCGAGCATTTGACGAAAGAAAAGTTACCGTTGAGTCTGGGAAAGATCACAAAACAATAGACGTTTCCAATGTCCGTGGTTAGATTGCCATTCTACGTTTTGTATCAATTCATCCCACCACGTTGATGACGCGCCTATTTTCGGTGATAGCCCTTTTTGCTATCTCTTTTTTAGCCATTCCGGAGCCTGTGCAGGCCCAATCCATTGACCCTTCGCTGTACGATGGGCTTGAGTACCGGTTGGTGGGCCCATTTAGGGGCGGCCGTTCGGCCGCCGTCACCGGCGTTCCCGGAAAACCAATGCTCTATTACATGGGAGCCACCGGC
>JAURGV010000166.1 GCA_030833605.1 Rhodothermales bacterium | reverse complement strand
CTAACCGACACTACATTGGCGTAACTATGATATAGATTCAGCTCTTGATCATTAACAAGACGTTCGATTAATGTGTGCACCTTTCCAGAGGTGCGTTCTAACAATACCCGATTTAATTGCTCTTCTTTGGGCGTCGGGTCTTTCCAGTCTGGGACAATAGGTTTCTTTTCCATTTTTCGTCTATTCAATCTTTACATATTCCAGCAATCGATCCTTGCTGGTACGCTTTTGACATGCGTTTCGTTTTCAATGAGGTATACATATGAAAAGAGGGGCGACATGTTGCCATGTCGCCCCTCTTTTACATTTTTTCGAAATCTAGAAGGGTACCTTCTATTTCTCGTCTGCCGGAGCATCAGCAGCTGAATCTTCTTCTGCAGAAGCTTCCTCTGTTGACTCTTCCTCAGTTGAAGATTCTGCTTTAGCTTTCGCTTTCGTAGCCTTCTTCTTTGGTTTCTCTTCGGCAACAACTTCAGCCGCTTCAGCTTCTGCTTTGGCTTTAGCTTTCGCATTGGCCGGTGCAGCAGCTTCCTGCTCTTCCATTTGCGCTTTCAAAGCTGCGAGACCGGACAATTCACCAAGCGTGGTTGGGCCACTGGCCGTTTCCTGCTCAATAAACTGCTGAACTTCGCGAGCTTCTTGCTTGCGAGCATCTTGCTGTTCACGTTTTTCGGCTTGACGTTCCGCACGTTCCTGAGAACGAGCATGTTCGGTAGCACTAAGAACGATCTCTTTCTGATTAGCATCGAAGCGGATCACATAGAGATTCTCTATGGCTGCGCCTTCTTTGTAATCTACAAGATTGGTACCTGCAGGTAGTTCGCTTTCAGGGACAAACGCTTCTACTTCCATTGGCAATTCGACAACCATGCCTTTGTCTTCCAAGCGGACGACTTTGGCGTTGGTAACCGAGCCTTCGGAGTAGACCTGTGCAAATTGATTCCATGGGTTGGTATCAACTTGTTTGTGTCCCAAGGAGATGCGGCGATCTTTGGTATCGATGTTGAGCACGACGACATCCAATTCCTGGCCTTTTTTGACCATATCGGAAGGATGGCGGATCCTCTTTGTCCAGGAGAGGTCACTGATGTGAACCAATCCGTCGATACCTAGCTCAATCTCAACAAAAACACCGAAGTTGGTGATATTGCGGACTTTGCCACGCATAACTGTTCCGGAGGGATAGCGCTCCGCGATGTTTTCCCATGGATCTGGCTCCAGCTGTTTCATGCCAAGCGAGATCTTTTTGCCCTCTGAATCGACGTTCAAAATTTTCACTTGAACAATCTGACCTAGAGAGACCATCTGCGAAGGATGACGGATATGTTCTGTCCAGCTCATTTCTGAGATATGAACCAATCCTTCGATCCCTTTTTCTAGCTCAACGAAAGCACCGTAGTCCGTGATGGATACAACTTTACCTTCAACAAGCTGGTTGCCGGCAACTTTTTCTTCGATGTCTTCCCAAGGATGCTTCTGCAACTGCTTGAGACCCAACGAGATACGCTGACGATCTTTGTCGTAGTCTAGGACTACAACGTTTAATTTCTGGTCGAGTGTAACCAGTTCGGAAGGATGCGACACACGGCCCCATGATAGGTCTGTAATGTGCAACAATCCGTCAACACCACCGAGGTCGATAAAGACACCGAAGTCGGTAATGTTTTTGACAACGCCTTCAAGAATCTGACCAGGCTCCATCGTGAGAAGAATTTTCTCACGTTGCGCCATAAGGTCTTTCTCGATAAGAGCTTTGTGCGAAACAACGATGTTCTCGTTGGTCGGATTAAGTTTAACAATTTTAAACTCCATCCGTTTTTCGAGGTACGCATCGAAGTCTCTAACAGGACGTACGTCGATTTGCGATCCTGGAAGGAATGCTTCCATTCCGTCTAGCAATTCGACAATCATACCGCCTTTGATTCGGCGAACGATTAGACCTTCAAGTACTTCTTCGTTGTTAAATGCATCTTCAATACGACGCCAACGACGAACAGTATCCGCTTTGGTTTTGGAAAGAACCAACTGACCATGGTAGTCTTCGATTCTTTCGAGGTAAACCTCTACTTCCTGTCCAGCAATCAGTTCGGCTCCGAACTCACTGCGAGAAACAATCCCGTCTGATTTGAACCCGATGTCGATAACGACATCTTTGTCACCTACGCTAACCACTTTACCAGACACAATTTCGTGCTCTGATACGTTGGTTAAGGTGTTTTCAACCAGTGCGCGAAGGTCGTCAAGTCCCACGTTCCAATCTTCGGGGTCGACAACCTTGTCAAGGTCTTCTAATTTGTAAACTTGTCCGGTAATTTCACCGGTAAAGCCTAACATACCAGCTCGTGGAGGTGTTGGAAGTTGTTTCGTTTCAAAAACTTCAACTTCTTCTTCCTCGTCTTCATCTTCAGACTCATCTGAATCTGAATCTTCCGCTTTACCACTCGTTGGTTCGACAGAGGCTTCGTCTGAATCGCTATCTGAATCTTCAGAAACGACTACTGGACTTACTTCTTCGACTTCGGGGGTTTCTTCAACGGAAGCAACTGGTATGGCTTCTTCCACAGACGCTTCTACTTCTTTAAGCGCAACCGGAGTTTCAACAGCTTTTTCGCTGGATTCCGCTGGCACTGCGTCTGTAGCAACTGCTTCAGGTGTCTCGGTAGGAACGACTTCGCCCGCTACTTCTTCGTTTTCCTGAGCATCTTTCTGCTGATCATCAGCCATAATGCTACATCGTTAGCCACATTCCGAACTTCTAGGCATGGGAATAGCTCGGAGGGCTGGTTTACTGGAACAAATTCCTGAACGTTTCCCATGTGTGGTTCAGGCTGAGCCAATTTGGCGCAGACCCATTATAACCAACCAGAAACCTATCCGTTCCCCTGAATTAGCCCAATTATATTCTCCACCTGTTCTTCAAAAGACAGCCCAGAGGTATCCAACTCGATGGCATCAGCGGCTTTCACGAGGGGCGACATTTCCCTGCTTTCATCTCGCGTGTCGCGCTCGATAATTTCCCGAAGAATAGTTTGCACATCTGCCTGGGTTCCTTTTTCCTGTAGTTGTTTAACCCTTCTTTCGGCTCGTATCGCCGGATCTGCCCTCAGAAACACCTTCAATTCAGCGTGGGGAAACACAACGGTACCAATATCTCTTCCCTCCATAACGACCTTGCCACCCGCATTCACCTCATTCTTAGCCAATTCCCGTTGAATGCTCACCAGCCGTTCACGGACAGCTGGCATTTTGCTGAAACGAGATGACCACTCACTTATTTTTGAATCCCGAATTGCATCGCTGACGTCCTCACCATCCAAAAAAACGTGTAGGCCCGTATCAGAGGACTCAAACTCAATGTTAATACGTTGAAGGTGCTCGAATAACCGATCTGATTCTGGTGTTAGGTCGTGGCGTAAACACGATAGCGCAACGGCCCGGTACATGGCACCCGTGTCGATATACAAGGCAGAAACCCTGCGAGCAACTTCTTTAGCGGTAGAACTTTTACCCGAGCCGGCCGGTCCATCGATTGCAATAATCACGCGAAGAATGGTTTTCGTTAACTGGTAACTATTAGAGTGTTAAATTTAGAAGGGAGTACTTTGCATTCCAACCATGACCGTTACTGTATTGCGTGAATTGGATAGAAACCAAGCATGAGAAAATTAAGACACGAAGAGATTGAACGGGTTAATCCTGCAGCATTGGAAGTCGAAAAAAGGCATCCCATTACCTTGTGGCTCCACGATATTCGTTCGGCTCATAACGTGGGTGCAGCCCTTCGGACGGCCGATGGAGCCTTAATAGATGAAGTGTTGATTTCAGGGTATTCTCCAACACCAGCCAATAAAGCGGTCATCAAAACGGCGTTGGGGGCACAAGATTTTGTCCCTTGGCGGGTGGTCGACGATTGTAATGCTGAAGTCTTGTCGTTAAAGAACAGGGGCTACACCCTTGCAGCCCTTGAGATTACGACAAATCCCACTTCCGTCGACGACCTGAAGATTGATCATTTTCCCCTATGCCTTATTGCGGGAAATGAAGTCGAAGGCGTTGATTCTGAATTGATGAAGGACTGCCAACTGGCCTTGGAGATTCCCCAGTATGGGGCCAAGCAGTCGTTAAACGTATCTGTTGCCATCGGAATCGCGTTGTTCGATCTGGTGCGCCAATTTCGTAGATTGAATGCTTAATCTTTGTCCAAATCAATTTTGATCTGCATGTGGGAAGAACAAATCGTTTCAGAGTCTAGCGGTAGAACACAGCCACAGGATCTCGTGTGGCACCCCGACGCATTGGTTTCTGCTGCTGCTTATCAAGACGCAGGTCCTTCTCCCCTAGTAGGCCGTTCAAGTCTGCCCGTCTCCTATGGGATGCTGGTCGGAAGCGCGCCTGGAGTTTGCATCTTTAGGAATAGAGAACTTCTGCCAATTACGCCTACATCGGCTACCCGCCATGCGGAGCAATTTGGAGGACCCGTTGCGTGGTTCTCACCCCTATCCAAGGACCCCTCGCGGCATCCTGTGGCTACGGAGGATTTCACAACATCCCTTTCGGCGGCCTACCCTATACGGCTGAACAAAAATGAACCTCCGGCCCGCATCTTATGGGATGGGTTTGCTCATTCGATTGTTAAGGCCGTTACGTGCGAAAAGACAGATCCTTTTGTTGACCTGTATTTTTGGGACGCGTTATTTGCAGGGCCGTCAACCCAACTCGCTTTGGCCTTGCTATCGGCCGATCGCATTTTAACGGATAACCAAGCGGTTACCGAGATTGCAGCTGGGGTACGCATAGACCTGTTGACCGAAGTGGCCAAATTACGGGCTTTGCGGATTTTGATAGCTCACCTGCATGATCTACACGGGTCCACGACATGGAACGGAACAGTAACCGGCGTGATGTCGGCGACGAGCGTCTCCGAAAAAGACCCAAAAAACAATCTCATTCGAAGTTCAATTAGCGCAATTGCAGGTCTCAGCGCTGGCGTGGATACGCTTATTCTATTGCCGTGGAACGCGCCCTCCAAGGCTTTCTCGGACCCTGAAGCGGCTTTGCATGCCGTCCGCATTTTTGATCTCTTGTGCGAAGAATCTCAACTGAATAAAACATGGGATCCTTTTTCTGGCGCATTTAGCACAGAAGACCTAACCGAAAGTCTGGTTCAGGCAGCGTGGGACTTGTTTTTATCCATGCGAGATCTTTCTCCGAATGCCTTGAGGTCCAAAGTATTTGATGAACTGCTCCCTGCGGACAAAAGTAACTATGCACAATCCGGACGGCATGTAGCTGGGAAAAAAGTGCGAAGTGTGGTTGGGGAAACCATTTTCCCGTCGCCTTCTTTAGTCATAGCATCCGATTGGCGTTTGTTTCCGCTAAACGGTTCAACGGACGATCTGACGCCCTTACGTAATGGAGGAATACGGTCATGAAGTCACCCGATTACTCCAAGCGACCCCGTTCCGGCGCCCTTTTCCCTCGAAACGAGGTGGATTTAGGTTATCAAAGCCA
>JAURGV010000165.1 GCA_030833605.1 Rhodothermales bacterium | reverse complement strand
CCATAGTAACCGACGCATCGGGAGCTAGCGGAGCGGTATCAAAACACGATACGAAGATGTCGCGGGGCGTTTCATCCGGATTAGCTGCCACATTAAACGGGCGTTGGCGAAGCAAAAGCCATGCGCCTGACTCAAGAAGGCGCTCTACAGCGGCCTCGCGGGACACAGACGAAGGATCGAGTTTGCCAAAATCATGAAACTGAATGTCGGCATCCGCTTCAATGACCACCTCGGCAATGGCCCGTTTTGCGGCGCGACGAATTTCGGTAACGACACCACTTACAGGTGAACAAAACTGAATACGAGGCATCAGCTTGTCATAAAACAAAGGTTCTCCTGCTTTTACACGCGATCCCGCCTCTACGACGAGCTTGGGAATCGGTCCAACGCCAATAACATCTGTTGGCTTGAGGGCAAAAAAAGTAGGCTGCTTGGCAGGCAAAAACGTATGTTCAGCTTTTCCAAGCAGTTTAATATCAAAACCGCGACTAAGTTTGATCATGATGCGAGAGTTGGGTTCACCACTATTCGGCACGACATATTCTAAAACAAGTTGGTCTGCCGCTCTAAGGTCCGGCGCACTTTATGAAGGGCGGAAATAGGTTGCAAGATTCACTTCCTCAATTCACAAGAGACTCGAAAACGGAATTTAATCCCGAAAAGGATTCAAAAGCGTTATTTTCGGAAGAATTCAGCTTAAAAAATGTACCGTGATGAAAACGTTAACGGCAACTATTGTTTTGCTTCTTTTATCAATTTCTATGGAATCTGAAAGTAATGCGCAGGATTGGGCGAACCTTGCCTGGTTTACGGAAGAAAATCAAGCGGTGGCACCCGGACAGGCCGAAGTCGTGTTCATGGGAGACTCTATAACGGAAGGCTGGTCTGCATTATTCCCCGAGTTTTTTGGAGGGAAACCGTACCAAAACCGCGGTATTAGTGGGCAAACAACAGGTCAAATGGTGATTCGTTTTCGCCAAGACGTTATAGACTTGGGTCCCAAAGTGGTCGTTATTCTAGCGGGAACGAACGATATCGCCCAAAATCAAGGCCCCACCACGTTGCGAGCCATAGCCGACAACATCATTTCCATGGCTGAATTGGCGCATGCGAATGGTATAGTTCCCGTGATCGCATCGGTTCTTCCCGCATTCGACTATCCCTGGAGACCAGGCCTAGAACCCAACAATAAAATCCCCCTTTTGAACGAGATGCTAAAAGAAAGGGCCAAGATGGAAGGGTTTCGGTATCTGGACTATTTCGCAGCGATGACGGATGGGCAGAATGGCCTTCGTCCGGAATTAACTACCGATGGGGTTCACTTAACGCGTGAAGGGTACGAGTCGATGTCGTCTATGGTGGAGTCTGAAATTCGTTCGCTTTGGGGACAGCGATAACAAGGGTTGGCTGATAAATTTGAAAGCCATATTCTAACAGGTAACACCCAACCAGTATTTCCATGACAGGAACGCGCATAGGACCGTACGAAATCCAGGAGCAACTTGGCGCTGGCGGGATGGGCGTGGTGTACAAGGCGCTCGACACCCAGTTGGACCGCATTGTAGCGTTGAAATTTCTTCCGCTGCATTCCAACAACGATGCCGATGCAAAAAAAAGATTTGTCCAAGAAGCAAAAGCGGCTTCGGCTCTAGATCACGCGAATATTTGCACGATCTACCATATTGGTGAGTCCGATGAAGGTCAAGTTTACATTGCGATGTCCTTTTATGAAGGACAAACGCTAAAATATCGGCTTTCCGAAGGGGCATTCGCAGAGGAAGAGGCGGTTTCAGTTGCCAAACAGATCTTGGCGGGATTGTCACGGGCCCATGCAGCTGGAATAGTCCATCGCGACATTAAGCCGGCCAATATCATGTTGACCAATCATGGGGAGGTCAAAATTCTTGATTTTGGTATCGCAAAACTGGCTGGTTCGTCGGATTTAACGCAACAGGGATCGACACTCGGGACGGTTGCCTACATGAGCCCCGAGCAGGCTCGGGGCGAAAAGGTGGGTCCTGCAGCCGATTTATGGTCGCTTGGGGTTGTTTTTTATGAAATGCTGTCCGGAAAAAGACCCTTTGATGCCAGTTACGATCAGGCGTTGTTATATGCCATCCTAAACGAATCGTCCGTCGATATTTTAGAAGTAGCACCGAACACATCCCCGGAGACAGCGGCTGTTGTCCAGCATTTCCGATGGAAACAGGTCAAAATGAACCGCTTTCCGATCTGGATCGGACGAAGGAAGCTCAATGCCGTTCATTTGGGTGGTTGAATACCGATCTCCTAATCCGCGCACATACACGTATTTACCGTCCACCACCGAAGCGCCCGTAACCTTATTCATGGCATCGGCCGCGTTGGAGCTTCCTGATCGGCTAATGAATTCCGCACTGATGGCATCGCTCACGGCGCCCGCTTTTTGGCGCTCCCGTAGAAGGGTTGATTCGTTGTTCAGAATCATTCTGGCTTCGACGACCAATTCTCCCAGGTCGAAGGATTCTGGCTCAAGCGTTACTTCAATACGTGTTTTTTCGCCAGCGACCACTTCAATATTGGTTACAAACAGCGTCTGGTAGCCGATGTATGAAATGCGTATATCGTGCGATCCCGGTTGAAGCTTAGGAAGTTCAAAATATCCGTTTAGATCAGTGGTTGTGCCGCGCATGGCGTCTTTGTCAAGAACGACCGTTGCTCCGATCAGTGATCCACCAAAATCACCGTCCACCACGGTGCCTACAATACTTCCCGTTTCCGCCCGGCTGTTGGTCTGTGCCGTGTTTTCTGCCTGGGCTATGCTGCCTGATTGGGCAATGACGGTCTGAAAAGTACATAGTAAAAGGGTAAAGACGGCCAAAAATGACGCCTTTTTAACGCTTTGTGTCATGGATTTAAACGTGCTCACGAGTTTTCGAGGGTCTCGCGGTGACTTTAAATCAACAAGCGGTTAACGTTTTTAACCTACTTGGAAGCCACGGGGCGAGAGCGTAGAAGTTCTGGGTGACGCTCGCAAACGTACCGCACGTATGTTACCTAGGTGTTACCATATGAAATGGTAACAATTTGATAAAGATTTGGTAACAAAAGCGCCCCTGAGGGGCTATCTAGAGGGGCACAGGCCAAAAGCCCTCTTGGTTGGCCTAGGCGTGGCGATAGTGCAATAAGTGCTCAGGATCGGTTGAAACCCCCACAACGTCGTGGCAGCGACGGCACACCCATTCTATTTTGTCGGGTTTTCCGCCTGAATGACCCCAAAAGATGCCGTACCAAAATTTGACGGGCTTGTGATAGGCACGTGGGCTAATCCAAACGCTATCAAACGCGTGTCCACACGAGCAAGTGGCCTCGATGGTTGAAAGGTTTTCTTTGGTAATGGTGACCATTTTAGAGCGCAATCGAAACGCTGTAATCCAGCAGAAACGTCATAAACGTGGAGGCTTCCGTCATAATCGTGTGTTATTTAATATCCAAAAAAACCATGAGCATCAAAAAGGTGATCGCCAAAGCCGACAAGCGTAAAAACAGCGGCACCATAAACTTGAGCCACTTTTCGTACGGGATGCCGGCTAGGCCGAGCATGGCCATTAAAATGCCAGACGTTGGGATTATAGTGTTTGAGAGGCCATCGCCACAGGTGAACGCAAAAACAGCGACCTGTCGAGAAAAGCCTAAAACGTCAGCTAGAGGCGCCATAATGGGCATGGTGACGGCGGCTTGACCAGATCCAGAGGGGATAAAAAAGTTGAGGAAGGTCTGGAAGAAAAACATGCCGACTGCGGCTACGAATGTCGAAAAGTTTTGCAACACGTTGGCGGCGAAAAACACGATCGTATCGAGTACCATAGCGTCGTCGAGCACCACTTGGACACCTCTGGCGAAGCCAACAACCAGCGCAGCAACCACCATTTCTTCCATTCCCTTGGCCATCGAACCGGCAGCGTCTTTTAGTTTCATTCCTGAAATCACAATCGCTGCAAGGCCCATGAGCAGAAACCCGCCCCCCATTTCGGCCATCCACCACCCGTAGGCCTGTACAGCGTACAAAATGAATCCAAAAATGGCCACGCAACTCACCAAAATCCAGCCGTGGCGCGCGGAAAAGGCGGGGATAGCGTCGTGGGAATCACCCAGCTCAAACGGATCGTCTGGCATCACGGAGTTGGCGCGGTCCGCCTTTACCCGCGCGCCATAGCGAAGCACATACGTTAACGTCACCCCCAAGGCACACACCAAAAAGATGGATCGAAAGCCGATCAGGCTATTCAAGGGCAATTCGGCAATGCCTTGCGCAATATTGACGGTAAACGGATTCGTGGTAGAGGCCGCAAAGCCCGTTTCTGCTGCGACAAAAACAAGCGCGAGCCCAAACACGCGGTCGTATCCCAATTCTTTCGAAACAATCAAAAATAGCGGGACGAGCGGAATAAATTCTTCCCCCATGCCGAGCGTTGAGCCCCCAATGGCGATGGCCGTCATCAAGAGCACAATCAGAAGCGTTCCGGAGTGTCTAAAGCGGATTAATAGGGAGTGGACCCCGGAAACAATGGCTCCGCTCTTTTGGAGAATACCAAAAACACCACCGACCACAAAAATAAAGAAGATGATATCGGCCGCTGCTTCCATACCCCGTGGAATCGCGCTCAAAAACCCTTGCGCGCTCACCGGGGAGGCCGCTCCTTCCGCGTCGGTAGTTAACAAAACCCCTTCAAGAGAGTAGTTTTTGGGGGTTTCCGAATAACTATCGGGTACAATAACGTTTCGTTCTAACGAGCCAACCTGTATGGTGTGGCGCTCGTAAGACCCGGACGGAATGATCCACGTTGCCAAGCTTGCGAACAGGATGACGCCCGTCAGCAGGACAAAAACATGAGGTACTTTTAGTTGCGCGAGTTTAAATGCGGCCACAGCTGACTACTGATTAGTGAATGAGTAGCCAACATAATGCATGAGCTACCTATTCGGCAACGCGCACAAAGTATGCTTTTGGTTCACCCACCACGCCACTTAGTTTCATTGCGATACGGAGTGCATCTGAGGTCATGTAGTCCATCACTTTTTCAGCGTCAGTAACGCCAAACATCATGTGCACGTCGGTGGAATCGTCGACAGGATGGGAAACAAATATATCGACAACGCCCATGCGTTCGCGGGAACCGATATGGCCATCAAATACGGATTTCCATTTGGCAAAGTCTTTCACGGCGTGTTGAACGATGATGCGCTCGGGATAGGCAGCGCCGTCGACCGAACTGGAATAGCCTTTGTCCAGGATGGCTCGGTACACTTCCCCAACGACTCCATCGGATTCCATGGTTCGGGCCGTTCCAACGTCTTCCAAAAAGGTTTCAGCGGCCTCTTTAGAGGGTGCTGTTGCCATGATCCAGACCAACTGCGGGGTGTCTTCGCCGTGTAAAATGGACGACACGGAAACGCCAAATTCATCTCGTAATGCTTGCCGATTTTCAAACGACTGTTTCCAAACCTCATAGTCGTTGACTTCATGCCCCAACACAATCACCACGTTGGTGCCTGTTTTGGCGGT
>JAURGV010000164.1 GCA_030833605.1 Rhodothermales bacterium | reverse complement strand
GCTGGTCGGACGCAACGATGGCACTTCATTCATTGATATTACCGACCCGGGTAACCCTGTTCTAGTTGGCGACCTTCCCAAGCCGTGGGGCACACCACCATCGCAGTTGTGGCGAGACATTAAGACCTACAAAAATCACGCGTATATCGTGGCGGATGGTGCTGGCGATCACGGCATGCAGGTTTTTAATCTCGAAAGACTCAGAGATGTGACCGATATGCCAGCGCTTTTTGAGCCAGATCTGCACTACACCGACATTGCCAGCTCGCACAACGTGATCATCAATGAAGAAACAGGGTATGCTTACACGGTCGATGGGCCAACGTGTGGTGGTGGTCTTTACATAATGAACATTCAAGATCCGTTGAACCCGGTATTTGAAGGATGCTCAAAAGGAGGCGAATCGGGTACGCACGATTCCCAATGCGTCACGTACAACGGACCTGATCTGCGATACACGGGAAACGAGCTCTGCTTGAACTCTAACGGTCGGTATTTCGAAATCATGGATCTGACCGACAAGAAAAACCCCATTACGGTTTCTACCGCCTCGTCTCCCAATGCTGGGTATATCCATCAAGGATGGCTCACTGACGACCACCGGTATTTTTATCAAGACGATGAAGCAGACTTAATACGCGGCAGCGTAGCTACAACGCGCACATTGGTTTGGGATTTAACCGACCTCGAAGACCCTATTCTAATAAATGAATTCATGGGTTCGATGCCGGCCAGCGCCCACAATCTGTATTTGAAAGACGGGTTTGCGTATCAGGCGAATTACCGGTACGGAATGCACGTATTGGACATCACGGACCCTGAAAATCCGGTAGAAGCTGGCCATTTTGACACGTCCCCGTATCAAGACGGTCCCGGATTCAGCGGAGCTTGGAGTACGTATCCCTTCTTCGAAAGCGGAACGGTATTGGTAACAAGCCTGCAAGAAGGCGCTTTTTTGCTTCGGAAACGCAAGGAAGCATTTTAGTCATCCCTTTAGAAAGCGATTATGCCCACGTATCAGCTCCGTTGTCTCGGTACCCAAGACCGGATTCCTGACGAATACACCGTCCGTTACCACGATAAGGCCCTCCTGAGGGCGGAATATACGAGTGGGTTCGCGCCTAAAGATCTTCCCGGTTTATGGCGGTGGGTTGATTGGCTACCCGTGTCGAAACCTGGTGCGCTCCATGCAGGGTCGATTTGCTACAAAAGCACGGGGCTTTCACGGGCGTTGATGTTGTCGAACCTATGGATCTCGTTTCATGGGTATTGGCCAGAAATGGGTGCAAACTGCCCAACGACCACGTTCAAGGACATGGAAGCGGTGACGACCATCCAGAGGCTAGCCGATCATAACGTGCCTGGACTTATCTGTTCGTCAGCCGGAAATACGGCGAGGTCGTTTGCCTATTTTGGGGGGCTTGCTGGGTATCCAATTCTCCTCATTGTTGCCGAAAAACACCTGGACAGGCTTTGGGTGCCTAAAAATCACCCTACAGAATCCGTTAAAGTGATCGGAATCAAAGGGGGCGATTACGGCGACGCCAACGAGGTCACGTCCCGAATCATGGAAGTCGGAGGTTGGCGCAGGGAAGGAGGCGTGCACAACGTGGCGCGAAGAGATGGTATTGGTTCCTTGCTTTTGACGGCCATTGAAGCCATGGGCGGTATGCCGAAACACTATTTCCAAGGTGTAGGCGGTGGTCCAGGACCGATTGGCGTCCACGAAATGGCTGGAAGAGCGATTCAGGCAGGATTCGCTGAAGGTCCCCCTCCACGGCAACACCTTTCTCAAAATGCTGAATTTTGCCTGGTTCACGACGCGTGGCAAAAACGGACGTTTGAACTCCAACCGGCGTCAGAAGCGGTTCATCCCCATGTTTTCTCCGACCTTCTTGTGAATCGAGCTCCTGCTTATTCCGTACGCGGTGGACTGTTTGATATGCTAGTAGAATCATACGGCCAAACGTATGCCGTAACCTATGAAGAAGCTCAACAAGCCGATCTCCTTTTTAAAGAATCGGAAGGCATCGATACCATGTCTCCCGGGGCAGTCGCCCTAGCCTCCCTTCAGCAAGCCATCGCAAGAGGGGAAGTACACCGAGATGATAAGATTCTGCTCAATATTTCGGGTGGGGGTCAAGAGCGCTATCTACGGGAAAATGAAACCCGGCTAGTTAAACCGGTCGCCATCGTGGATAAGGATGAAGCGACGCGATTAGGTCGAAATTTGATTTATTCGACGCCATAATTAATTGGATTTTAATGCAGGAAACGAATCATGATCGGCTCCCAAAAAACTCTAAAACCGCAAGAATCCAACGATAACGATGCATTGGATCCCGAATCTGAATTTCCTGATGCGAAACCAAAAGACAAACACGACCTCCAAGGTCTCGTAAAAATTGTCCTCGCGGTCTGCTTCCCCTTCTTTTTCCTTATTCATTGGAATGGGTTCTTATCCTTCACTTGGTATCCCGTACTGGAAACGATTGGCGTGCAGGATATGGGCATGTGGCAGTTTATCGCTTCGTTTATATCCGCATCCATCATCTTCGCTGGCTTGTATCTCCTCGCGCAGATTGTGATTGGACTGCTAAAGGCTGCCTTGGCAAATCCAGCAGATTCTCTTAGTAGAGAATAAGTATCTTGTGGGTGTTTGACACCGACTTAAGCGCGCTAACAGCGTGTTTTTCCCCACCCACATGCCACAAACCATTCTTAGACTTTTTTTTTGGACCTTTTTAGGCTTTTGGGTTGCCGGTTGCGGTAAGCCGGCGACCCAATATGTTGGATCGGCGACGTGTGGGTCTTGCCACAGTGATGCCTTTCAGTCATGGCAGGCGTCTGACCATAAAAAGGCGATGGAAGTCCCTTCGTCCGAAACGGTCCTTGCATCCTTTGCCGGCGAGGAATTCAATCATTTTGGTGATCGCTACCGGTTTATTAAAAAGGATTCGTCGTTTGTCGTAATCACCGGGGACACCGCCGCCAAGTCCGACTCCTTTGTGGTCGCGTATACCTTTGGGCACTATCCGCTTCAGCAGTATTTGTTACCCACGCACAAAGGACGATTGCAAGCATTGACCGTCGCCTGGGACACGAATAAAGAGGAGTGGTTCTCCTTATATCCCGACGAAGCGACACCGGAAGGCGATGTGCTGCATTGGAAATCGTCCAATTTGAATTGGAATTATATGTGCGCGGATTGCCACTCAACTGGGCTCAAGCGCGGATTTGATGTAGCTACGGATACGTACAATACAACGTGGGAGGAAGTAACGGTAGGTTGTGAGGCGTGTCATGGTCCCGGATCGAATCATGTGAACTGGGCCGAAAAAGGATCGAGCGAAGAGAGAGACCCATACCTAACCTCGGCAAAAACAAAAGTTGTCCCCGGAGTAGGCCGCGCCTCGACGGCTGAATTAGAGGTAGAATTAAAGACGTGTGCCAGGTGCCATTCCAGGCGCATCGCGCTGACCGAGGATTTTGATCACACCAAAGAATATTTGGATCAGTATGGCCCGTCGCTTTTGCAAGACTCGTTGTACTACGATGATGGCCAAATTAAGGACGAGGTATACGTCTACGGTTCATTTATGCAGAGCAAAATGGCCCAAAAGGGCGTTGTATGCAGCGATTGCCACGATCCACACACGGCTAAGCTGAGACTGGAAGGCAACGCATTGTGCGTTACGTGTCACGCTGGAACCACCTACGATACCCAAACCCACACCGGTCACGAAACCATTACCGACTGTGTGACCTGTCACATGCCCACTACGACCTATATGGGCGTAGATCCCCGACGGGATCATCGATTTGGAATTCCGAATCCAGAGATTTCTGCGCTTGTTGGTTCTCCCGATGTGTGCGCGTCATGCCACGAAGGAAAAGGAGCCACCTGGGCAGCGAATCAAATTGGGGTATTGCGGGCTTCGACGTCGGCCAATCGTTCATTAGTGGGGCAGGGGCCTTTGCAAGCGCATCCGTCAGAATTGCTCCCCCGCGCCGTGGACGCACTGAAAAAAGCATCTCCAGATGCTCTTCAAAAGGTAGAACGTGCTCTGGGAAGCCCGGAAATATCTTCGATTCAAAAGGGAAGTCTGTTGGCGCGATTGGGTAGTTCTCCTAATGCAGAAGCGTTGCGATTCGTTTTGACGGGCTTAAAAGCTGAAGACCCCACCGAAAGGGTAGGGGCGCTCCGTGCACTTTCAGGATGGGCAGGGCGTTTGCCAGCGCCGGATTTAAGTACCCTGCTTCGTGATCCCGTAAAATGGGTTCGTTTGGAAGCCGTTTCAGCAACGCTGGCTTATGGCGCCACCAATTGGAATGAAGATGGGCTTTCAGAAGTGCTTCAAGAATACATACGGTCTCAACAAGCGGTGGCCGATCGGCCAGAGTCCCATGTTAACTTAGGCCGTATGTACGAATCACTGTCTAAATTTGACGAGGCGGAACGGGCCTTTGGTGTCGCCGTCGCGTTGGATTCGATGGGCGCAGGATGGTGGCTGGAAAAGGCTATGTATTTAGGACGAAAGGCGCAACGCCAGCCATCAGCAGAGGCTAGGGCCGATGCGGAGCGTGCATTTGGAAAAGCAGCTTCCTTTCCTGATCCTCTGCGGTCTGATGTTCTCTATATGATGGGGTTGTTTTTGGCAGAAGATGCAGTTCGGTTGCCCGATGCGGCGTTGGTATTGAAAGAAGCCTCAAAATTGGCCCCCTCGAACGCTCGAATGGCTTATAATGCGGGCCTAGCGCATCAAAAGCTGGGATTGAAAGCAGAAGCAGAAGGTTTGCTCTCGAAGGCTTCTAAGCTGGGATTGGTGGAAGCGGAAGACGCACTGGTGATTTTCTATATCCAAAACGCGCGTTGGCCAGAGGCCATGAAGCTCAATGAGAGTCTCATTGGCCGATTTCCGTCTCGAACGGATTTGGTTGATCGAAAACAGTTTATAGCAGCATCCAGCGCGGCGAAAAACTAGGCGACTAGAGCGCAAAATGAATGATTTATGAAACTCCAGTAAAATTAAAGATAAAATACTCTTTGATCTTAAAAACGATTTACCTTACCTTCTGAATTATCAAAAGCTAGGCCCCGACGGGGCTTTCAGCTCTTTTTTCTGGTCGCATAGGGCCATACAAGATATTAGGTAGGTATCTACGATGAAACGGAATTCTCGTGTTCATGCCCCTTTAACGCTCATTTCCCAATACGTGGTCGTTTTTTTACTGGTCCTTTTTGGAACAGAGATGGCCGTCGCGCAAATGGCTGACAAAGTCGCGTTTTCGGGCCAGATTCGGCATCGTTCGGAATATTCCGCGAAAGATTTCAATGCGGACATCGATAACCCTTTATTCAGCATATTAAGAACGCGGCTAAACGTTGGGGTCAACGCGGCCGACGACGTGAAAGCGTTTATTCAATTCCAAGATTCGCGAACATGGGGCGGGGGAGACCCGACGGCCGCGCGAGGTACGATGGACGGTTCAGCGCCCGCATTTGATGTGCACCAAGCTTATTTCTCGGTATCCAACGTATTTGAAACGCAG
>JAURGV010000163.1 GCA_030833605.1 Rhodothermales bacterium | reverse complement strand
CGAAGTGAACGCTTCTTCCGCCGACCGGGTCGCGAAATCTGCTAGATACTCGCCATCCTCGTAATAGAACACCGTAAAGTGCTCACTTTGCAGATAAAACCACTCCTGATCCTTGTAGTGAACCTTGTTTTTGCCATAGCGGAAATATTGTGCGTTCGCCGTCCCGACCCAGGCCAGGGACACGATAGCGAGCACGACTATGGTAAAAATCCGCGATTTCATCCTTTTCCAAACCTACTAAGAAATCGAATAGATCCCAATGCAAATTCTAAGGGCTATCTACCTGCTAGACTCCAAACCTGGCAATATTCCCACTATGTAGCGATTTGAGGTCGGCATAGATGGCTTGCTCAAAAGCGATGTGATCGACTTTTGGAATGTGCGCCGTTGCATAATTGCCTATTTCTGAAGGTAATTGTTCTGAATTGTCAACAGTTCGGACGATCTGTAAAACCAGTTGCTTGATGTCTGATCTGTATTTAAGCCGGAATTGGTCTGGTTCTCCCAGGGATTCTCGAATTACAGAATAGCGAGCGCAAGACCGTTCATAGGCCCAAACGAAGACATCCCGTAGGTAGTCAATACGTCGAAGTTCGTAGACCCCTAGAATGCCGTATAGGTAGTCCTCTTTATCAATATCCACAAAGGACAGCGGGCAATAGTCATGCTTGATCAGCGAAATATTGGCAGCGAGTCGAGAGACACGCTTATTTACATCCACAAAAGGCTGTAAATAAGGCAGATAAACCATGATGAAAAAGGAAGCCTCAAATGGGTTTTTAATGGCCTCGGCTTTTTGCAACATGATTTGGAAACACTCATCGATAACCTGTGGGATTGCAGTGGGGAGGTAGGTTGATTGAGAGATTCCTACGGCCTTGGTTCTGAGTTTTCCACCATCCGCGGCATCCGGCAACAGGTTGTCAGAAAGGATCGCATGCAGATTTCGCAACGTGTAATTGTTAAATCCGATTGCATCACTAGGCTCAGCCAATAACTCAATAGCACCCTTGTGATTGAGAATCATCTGCGTTTCTAATGCCGATTTTCCCGTCACTTCTTCTCCCCTCAGAAGTAACGTTTCGGTATCGAGAAGAGAGTAGGTATTGCCTTCCAATCGGCTTGAATTCCAGGAAAGGTCAATTAATAGCCGGTCGTAGATCTGTTTCACAAACGTTCCAGCCGGAAGTCCCTGATTGCTTTGATCACCCAGGCGTCTCAAGTGCTCTTTTGTCGCTTCATTTAAGAGTCCGCCACGAATCGGATCATAATCGTCCAAAAAAAGCCGATCAAACGTTACAGGTTTCCTTTGATTGAGTGGCCTTGTTATCAGGTTTCTAATGCGAACGGATTCATGGCTCAGATAACTTGGGTTGGGCGTTCCGGCATGTTCGCGGACAATAGGCGGTTCATTTTCACCCGTTTTGGCTTCTGACCAGCTATCGATTGGATAGTATTTTCGACCTTTTTTATCACCTTCGCCGCGAATACCACCGGAATCGACAAGCGTGGCTAAGCGGCGCTGAAGTGTTCGTTTGGTTAAACCAAGGGTTTGAAGGGCATCAATTTCAGACAGCGTAAGGCCTCTAGGATGCTGATTAAGCAGCCTTGTTAAAGCTAATAGATCGCTATTTGGAATGGTTAGTGGCATTTATATGGCACTTATTAACTAATATGCCAAAACGGGTAGCAATGCTTAAATTTAGGGCTATTTATGCTAAAATACGACATAAAAAAGAGTTAGTAAATACTATTAAACATTATTTAAGTGGCACTTATAATAAATAATGGCACTTATGATAACAGAAATACCCGGAAGTGTTGTTATTGGACACTTCTTGAGCAGCCAAATAACCCCTTCAGAAGTGATCAGCACCTTAAAACAGTCGGTTCTTTTGCATCTTGGTGATTACATTTGTGGTTCAGGGTGTTTACCCGATCGTTCTTGCTACCCACCATCGCCGCTCGCAGCAATGAAAAAATTCTACCTATTTCTTGCCTTCTCGCTGATTTTTGTTTTCTCGTCTTTCGCACAGGATCGCATGGTGCCAGAAACGTTTGACGGGTTGAAATTTCGCAATATCGGCCCCGGATTCATGTCTGGGCGTATTTCAGACATTGCCATTCATCCGGAAGATGATTCGATTTGGTACGTGGCGGTTTCGTCCGGTGGCGTCTGGAAAACAGTAAACGCGGGTACCACGTGGGAATCCATTTTCGATGGACAAGGTGCGTATTCAACCGGCTCGGTGACCATCGATCCTCAAAACCCGCACGTGGTGTGGGTTGGAACGGGTGAAAACGTAGGTGGTCGTCATATGGGATACGGAGACGGGGTGTACCGAAGCGACGACGGCGGAAAAAACTGGAAGAATATGGGCCTTCCCAACTCTGAACACGTTTCTGAAATCGTGATTCATCCCACCGATTCCAACACGATATGGGTAGCTGCACAAGGGCCGCTCTGGTCCAAAGGCGGCGATCGGGGGCTCTACAAATCGACCGACGGCGGCGCGACGTGGAAAAAAACGTTGGGTGACAACGAATGGGTCGGGGTAACGGATATCGCCTTGGATCCGCGCAACCCAGATTGGATGTACGCCGCAACGTGGCAGCGTCATCGTACGGTGGCCGCCTACATGGGCGGAGGACCGGGCAGCGGTATTCATCGAAGCACCGACGGGGGAGAGACCTGGCAGGAATTGACCAACGGACTGCCCGATTCCAACATGGGTAAAATCGGTATCGCCGTTTCGCCTCAACAACCTGACATTGTGTATGCGGCCATTGAACTGGATCGCAAAACGGGTGGTGTGTTTCGCTCGGCAGACAGAGGTTCGACGTGGACCAAAATGTCGGATGCCGTAGCCGGAGCTACAGGGCCTCATTACTATCAAGAATTGTACGCATCGCCTCACCAATTTGAGCGGCTGTACTTGATGGATGCCAACCTCCAGATTTCTGATGATGGCGGAAAAACGTTCTTTCGCATGAATGAAGTCGCAAAACATGGCGACAATCATGCCATTGCCTTCCGTAAAGACGACCCGGATTACCTGATTGTGGGATCTGATGGCGGCTTGTACGAAAGTTTTGACCTAACCAAGACCTGGCGGTTCATTGAAAACCTGCCCGTGACTCAGTTTTACAAAGTAGCCCTCGACGACTCCGCTCCGTTCTACAACATTTTTGGTGGAACGCAGGACAACTCCACGCAAGGCGGGCCTTCGCGAACCGACAATGTGCACGGCATTCAAAACTCGGACTGGCGCATCGTGCTGGATTGGGATGGGCATCAACCAGCGACCGAGCCCGGCAATCCAAACATTATGTACGCCGAGCGGCAGCAAGGGGCGCTTTCTAGAATCGATATGATCACCGGGGAAGCCATGGACATCCAACCTCAGCCTGGCGCCGATGAAGACTATGAGCGCTACAATTGGGATTCCCCCATTTTGGTTAGCCCTCACAAGCCGTCACGCATCTATTTTGCTTCTCATCGGCTTTGGAAGTCCGAAAACCGGGGCGATAGCTGGACGGCGATATCCGGTGACCTTACCAAGGATCAGGACCGGCTGACCCTACCCATTATGGGAGGGACGCAAAGTTGGGACAACGCCTGGGATGTAGGCGCGATGTCGATGTACAACACCATTACCTCGGTGTCCGAATCCCCCCAACAGGAAGGGCTGCTTTACGTTGGCACCGACGATGGATTGGTCCAAGTCACCGAAAACGGCGGTTCAACCTGGCGCAAAATTGAAGTAGGTTCTATGCCGGGCGTGCCATCGACGGCCTTCGTAAACGACATCAAAGCCGATTTGCACGATGCGAACACGGTCTATGTGGTGCTCGACAACCACAAGTATGGCGATTATGCTCCGTACGTGATGAAAAGCAGTGACCGGGGACGGTCGTGGACCTCGATTCGGTCGAACCTTCCCGGAAGAACGCTTGCATGGCGCATTGTTCAGGACCATGTGAACAAGAACTTACTGTTTATCGCCATGGAATTTGGGATTCACTTTAGCGTGGATGGAGGCGTAAAGTGGACCAAGCTCACGGGCGATATGCCCACCATTTCGTTTCGGGATCTAGCCATTCAAAAAAGGGAAAACGACCTCGTTGGGGCTTCCTTTGGCCGTGGATTCTTTGTGCTGGATGATTATTCGGCCCTGCGCCACGTGACGAACGAGCAACTAAGTAGCGAAGCGACGCTGTTTGAAGTGCGCAACGCGTGGTGGTACGTACCGCGGCCTATGTTGAGCTTCGACGATACCCGCGGAAGCCAAGGTTCGCACCACTATGTAGCTCCCAATCCGGATTTTGGTGCCACGTTTACCTATTACTTGCGCGATACCATGAAGACGGAAAAGCAAGTAAGGCAAGAGGCCGAGAAGGAAGCGGTTAAAGCCGGTAAATCGGTGGCGTTGCCGGGGTGGGATGCGATAGAGGCCGAGCGCAGCGAGGCCGATCCCGCCATTATCCTCACCATTCGCGACAGCGAAGGCAATACCGTGCGCCGATTGGAGGGTCCTGTAACGAAAGGATTTCACCGCGTGAGTTGGGACCTGCGTTATCCATCGGTGCAAGCCATAACCTCAACGGCACCAACGACATCCGCAAGTGGCTTGCTCGCCCAACCCGGTCAGTATACCGTGTCCATGAGCCAACGGGTAGATGGTGTGGTGACTGAAATGGCAGCCCGACAGCCCTTTGACGTAGTGCCTTTGCGCGAAGGAGCCTTACCAGGCGCCACCCATGCCGAAGTCGCCGCCTTTTGGCGTTCCTATGAGGATGCGGTAGGAAGAAACTCGTCGTTAGCTTCCGCCCTAACCGAAGCCGGCGAATCCATCAGCAAGATGGAAATTGCCCTAACCCGTACCCAAGTCGATCCAGGTGACCTCGATAAAGCGTTGTACGATGCTAAACAGGCGTTATTAGCGCTCAACGCTGACGTTTATGGGCCCCCAGCACGACAAGAAACGGGCGAACGGGTTGCCCCAACGGTTGGTAGCCGCTTAAGCGTCCTCGAAATCGGCATCGCCAAGTCTACTTACGGTCCCACGGAAACCCACAAAGAACAACTACAGATTGTGAATGATGACCTCAAACGATTTGAATTGGCCCTTGGCACTCTACAAAACACACTAGAGGGACTCGAAGAAGCCTTGGTTAAAGCGGGAGCGCCATGGGTAAACTGATTACCGATAGGCATCTTTTCGCTTTTCAATGGTAAGGATATAGACGATGCTTTCGTTCTGGTCTACACTGTAGAACAGTCTAAATCGACCAATGCGGTACCGCCATACACTAGGATTGTACCCTCGGAGTTTTTTGACATTCGAGCCAAAGCAGGGTTCTATTCTGAGTTGCGGGTAGATGAATGTCTGAAGTTTATTCCGGATGAAGCCTTGGTCATAGAGTTCAAGTTTACCCAGTGACTTCGAGAATTCTTCCGTTTCAAAAATGCGGTACTCAGACAAACTTGCCTCGCTGCGCTTTTGCGTCTCGCAAACCTCGCTTCAGGCTCTTGTTCAGGCCTTCATTGGAAGTAATCTCACGCATCTC
>JAURGV010000162.1 GCA_030833605.1 Rhodothermales bacterium | reverse complement strand
CCCGAATCGGCTTCCAATTCCTTCGCGAAAGTAGGCCAAAGCTGTAAAGAAGTCCGACACAACGTGTATAAGTCGAATTCTTCGTACCCCACTTCTGCAGATGCGGCGAGCATGCCGGCTGCTGCAAAGGAAGCTTCTCCTCCAACTTTAGACTTTTCGATTACCGTTACGTTGACACCTTCCCGCAACAATCTCCAGGCGATGGATAAGCCCATCACCCCTGCCCCAACAACGATAATATGATCTTTTTTGTCGTTCATCTACTGATCGCTATCCGTCTTGTAGATTCTGTCCACCGCTAGCGGACTATTGTTCGTACCTTTACATCACGGTTAAGATACTTTCAGGAGACGTACGTCCGAAATGTTTAGCCCGTATTTCTCGTGATTTATTTATCAAGGCAGCCCTCCTCTCGCTATGTCATTTTTTGTTGAAACCCTTGTTGTTGGAGGAGGCTTGGCGGGTGCGTCTGCGGCCTTGGGGTTGGCACGAACTGGTCAATCGGTAGCTCTAATTGACGAAAATGGATTCGCCAGTGGCGCTTCGGGAAGCGGAGCGGGCCTTGTATCACCCATGATGAGTCGCAAGGGTAGACCCGTCTGGAAAGCCAGAGAGGCACTTGACGCTTTGGGTTTACCCGAAACGGGGCTTTTAAGGCCGGCTTCTTCTCCCGAGCAAGCGGCTTATTTTGAACAGTCGACAGACCAAAGCCCAGACCTAGGCGTCTGGATGAATGCAGAAGCGGCAGCCAAGGCATTCCCGTATTGCCGCGCACCCTTTGGATTGGTGCGTGTATTAAGGGGGTGCTCTGTGGATTTGGCGGACCTCACGAAGTCATGGATTCATGAAAGTGCGTCCCACGGGGCATTTTTGGGTGAGCATGTCGGATTGGTATCCTGGCGAAGCGATGACGCAGGAGTGCGTGTGCTACTTTCATCTGGAGAGGAATGGAACGTGGGTCGTGTCGTTTTGGCCACCGGGCCCGGCCTAATTGACCACCCAGAGACTCAAGACTTAAACCTGCATCCCATTAAGGGACAACGAATTAGGGTTAAAAAACCAGCAGACTGGTATGACCACATGTTGCCTCTTTCCGGTTCGGGATTTGTTCTGGATGAAGGGAAAAGCCTGAGTATCGGAGCAACCTTTGAACACGAATGGACGGAGTCCGGACCGACGGATGAAGGCCGTCGCGAGTTGATTGAATTGGCAAGCCACATGGTCCCGGAAATAGCGGAAATGGAGGTAATCGAGCACACAAGCGGCATTCGCATTACCGTTCCTGGAACACGCATGCCTATGATTGGTCCTCTTCCAACCCACCCTCATATTTGGGTATTTACCGGACTCGGTTCAAAAGGTATCTTGATGTCTGCCTTGCTGGGAATGAAAATTCCCCAGTTTTTTAACGATATCAGCCTCATTCCGGCCTCTTGTAGAGTTGCCAACCGAAAATCTAAGGCCTAAACTATACTCATTGAAGGTCCTGTTCACCACTTTCCCTATTTATCATGGCTCATCTTACTACATCACGTATTGCTGACATTTTGGGCAGCGAAGCTTCGTATTTGCTGGATCACACGTGCAAAACCATCGATTCAAAATTGCTGCACCTGCCAGGTCCCGATTTTGTCCAACGTGTTTTTGTGGATTCAGACCGGAATATTCCCACACTGAATAGCATGCAGCGACTCATGGGGCATGGGAGAATGGCAGACACGGGCTTCGTGTCCATTTTGCCGGTTGACCAGGGCATTGAGCACGCTGGAGGCGCATCTTTTGCCAAAAACCCTATTTATTTCGATCCAGAAAATATTATCAAACTTGCCATTGAAGGGGGTTGCAACGGAGTCGCTAGTACGTACGGAGTATTAGGAGCCGTTGCTCGGAAGTACGCGCATCGTATTCCGCTCATCATGAAGTTGAATCACAACGAACTGCTCACCTACCCTAACAAATTTGACCAAATCATGTTTGCCCGCATCGAAGAAGCGTGGAATATGGGATGCGTAGGAGTAGGTGCAACCGTTTATTTTGGTGCGGAAGAATCGGGACGTCAGCTCCAGGAAGTAAGCGAAGCCTTTGCGATGGCGCACGAACTCGGGATGATCACCATTTTGTGGTGCTATGTGCGTAATAATGGATTTACCGTAGATGGAGTAAATCACGAAACCAGTGCAGACCTAACGGGGCAAGCCAATCACCTTGGTGCAACCCTTGAGGCTGATATCTTGAAGCAAAAACAGCCTACCCAAAACGGTGGTTACAAAGCGCTGAACTCAGGGTCCTCATCCTATGGAAAACTGGATACGCGCATTTACACGGAATTAAGCTCCGATCACCCGATCGATCTTACCCGTTACCAAGTGGCCAACGGCTATATGGGACGCGCAGGATTGATTAACTCAGGTGGTGCTTCCGGATCAGACGACCTTCAACAGGCCATCAAAACAGCCGTCATTAACAAACGTGCTGGTGGAATGGGCCTCATTTCGGGAAGAAAAGCATTTCAGCGCCCCATGAAGGAAGGAGTAGAAATTCTAAATGCGATTCAGGACGTTTATCTAAACAAGGAAATTACAATCGCATAAGGCGGTCCACGAGGAACTAGGCTCATGAAAACCTAGGCCAGTGCGAATCTAGGGGAATTGGAAAGAACCCCGGGCAGGATGAAACATCCAGCCCGGGGTTCTCCGTATATTGCAATCGCTTCCGCCTTGGGAAGCACCTTTTGGATTTTTTGATTTAATCTAGCGTCGGAAACCTCATGGGCAATCAACCTGCCAAGAAGCCTGCTTCATCTGCTAAAAACAGCGCATCCACACCAACTGCAAAGTCTACCAAGCCGGCCGGTAAAGGGAAACCAGCTGCTAGTGCAAGCAAAAAAGCGCCGATTAAAGTCAATGCTGATCCAACCAATCCCCAACTAACTATGGACGTTGCTCCTCCCGCTGGACCTAGCCTTTTGGACCAGTACACGTCACACTACCCTGAATGGGCGAAGGAATTCGCGCGCAAATACTTTACAAAAACGCTTACGCAGTTCATCCTCTATGGGAACGTTCGGGACCTCGTTCCAAGCCTAGATGATGATGGAAAGCCGATTTATATCTCTGTGCAAGAGTTTTTGCTCTCCGAGTTGTTTGCTTCTCGGGACATCGTCATTTTTTATGACCGCTCTAGCGGGATTCACTTTGCCGACAAAGAGTCCCAAACCGATTTCAACCGAGCTCTATCGGGATACGACACCATTTTTGGCACCGACTACGCTCAAAAACTGCCAAAAGACCCTGTTCGAGTGCTTTCTGTGCTACAGAATTACTTTCGAATCAGACTCGCCGACGGCAAGCGCATAGCGTGCATTATTGACTACGCTGAAACCGTGATCCCGATGGCTGAAGCGTCTATGTACTCGGCCGAAGATCGCAATGCGTTGGTTTTTCTTCAGAAATGGGCCCACGATCCCCTGTTTTTAAGCAGCGATTTTACCATTGCACTGATTACTCAGAATCTGTCTGAGCTGAATCAGCAAATTGTCCAAAGCCCCTACACGGCTGAAATTCAGATTCCGATTCCGGATCAAGCTGCTCGTCAAACCTATGTCGACCATTATTTGGAAGGACTTGAAAGTGATTGGGGGCAGTATTCCGATGTCGATTCGAGGTCATTGGCGGCTAACACAGCGGGCCTCGGGTTCATCCAACTGCGTTCCATTTTGGCCGACGTCATTGAAAATCATACTTCATTGACGTTCGAAGTGCTTTCTAAGATGAAAAAAGAGTTCATCGAAGCGGAAGCTTATGGCATGTTGGAGTTTATGGAGACGGATTTGTCTCTGGACATGGTGGCGGGTCACGCAATGGCTAAAAACCATCTCCGTCAGGCCGCTCACGCCCTAAAATCGGGAAGACCGGATGTGATGCCGATGGGTTACCTTGTAAGTGGTCCTGTTGGTACTGGTAAAACGTTCTCTATTATGTGTTTTGCAGGGGAAATTGGCGTCCCCATGGTGAAACTGAAAAATTTCAGAAGCCAATGGCAAGGACAAACCGAATCGAACCTGGAAAAAATCTTAACCTTGCTGCAAGCCATGACGCCGGTCGCCGTCATGATTGACGAAGCGGATGCCGCTTTGGGAAACAGGGACTCAAGTGGCGATTCGGGTGTATCCAAACGCGTCTTTGGCCAGATTGCTCAGTTTATGTCGCAATCGAAAAATAGGGGGAAAGTAATTTGGTTCTTGTTGACAGCCAGACCGGACTACATGCCCGTTGACCTCAAGCGTCAAGGCCGGGCTGAAGAGCACATTGCATTGTTTTACCCTTCCACGCGAGAAGAGCGCGAAGAATTGCTCACGGTTATGCTTAAGCGAACCAACTTATCGATTAAAATGGATGACATTCCAGCGGCGTTGCTCAATGGGGAACGTACGTTTTCTGGGGCTGATATGGAGGCCCTGCTGACCCGCGCCAAATTCAAAGCGGCGTCGGAGACCAAATCATCAGGGAAATCTGGGGGCAAAGTTACCAAACAGATTCTTCAGGAAGTTGTGGACGATTTTATGCCACCAACGTACCCTTTAGAAGTAGAGTTACAGACATTAGTTGCGGTACTAGAATGTACAAGCAAAGCACTACTTCCGGAGATTTACCGAAACATGGACAGAGAAACTATTGTGCGCCGAGTGGATGAACTGTCGCACTTAGTTAAGTAACTATTTCTGTCCTTTTTTACCTTTCTTTTTCTCGCTTACTTGTTCAGCATCCAGAAGCCGCTCGTACAGCTCCCAGCTGATTAAAACGGCGTAGGGACTGTTATTCTTCTGAATTAGGATGCCCCTTTCTATTTCTTTGGCGTACTCCACCAACTCGGAAGTGTTTGATCTCAACTCCGTAATGGTGGCGATGGCATCGATGCCTTTAGTTAAATACATATTCTTTAATACGCTATTATTTAGTTATAAATAGCTATATATATTTGTTACAAATAACATAAGCCCATGTGCATATTTCGTCACAAAGGGGAGGTAATTATAACGAATAAGTATCTAAACTTCGCAAACTATTTGTAGATAACTTTTCAACATTAGTGCTATTTCGTTGCCCTGCTTTCGTTTTAGCCCTTGTTTTCGGCACGTCGTTCCCTACATTGCGTGACCCATTCACCTCCCTATTCACACCCATATGTTTCTGTGCAAAGTCACGGGCACGATCGTGTCCAGCCGCAAAGATGTCACGTTTAGGGACGGAAAGCTCTTAGTCGTCCACCCCATTGATACCATTGGTGACCTCGAAGGCGAATTGGATATGCTAGCCATCGACCCCGGCTATGGAGCAGGGATGGGCGATACCGTTTTGGTTGCCAAAGAAGGCTCCGTTGTCAGGCAGCTCATGAAAGGGAAAGACGTTCCGGCAAACGTAATTATTTTGGGTGTGGTAGACGGCTTTACCGCTGAGGCTTAGAGAAATAGAGGGGGCTTATCCCGCGCCCTTTCATATATCCGGCGTGCTCTCATATATCCTGGGCCCTCCCATTTATCCTGCGCCCTTTCAAAAGAATCCCTTGTTCGTATTGTGTCCGTAAGGTCAAGCGAGTACCTTTTGTACGCTGATTCAACAAGACCTGAAACGTACATGAAGG
>JAURGV010000161.1 GCA_030833605.1 Rhodothermales bacterium | reverse complement strand
AGATACACCGATTCGAAATTTCCGACCTTCGAAACTCCTTCACCGCCCGCCGAAAACGGCTCGAACGATCTCGTTCCGTTGGGTGAATCAAAAATGAGAATACCTTTTAGATCTCCTCGCCGAGACGTGGGACTGCTGTCCATGGACAAGGTGAATGAGCCTACGTTGGTCCACTGTTGGTACACAACCGAACCCGAATTGACCGTAGCAGATTTTACCGTACCAACGGCCGATTGCCCGTCAATCGTGTTAACGCCCGTTACTTTGACACTGGTTCGCGAAGGCGTTTTGTACCCGAAAGCTCCCACGGTAGACCGATCATTAATTAAGTTCGCGACATGAAAACCTAGGACATAATCTTCTAACAAGTTCACGGGTAAACCGGATGAATTGAGCATATTGATGTAAGTAGATGCTCCTTGGCCATTGGTCCGGGAAATGAGTCCCGCTTTTTCCCATCCCAATTGGTCCGCTAGGTAGTTGGTCCACAATCCGCCCCGTTGATAGTCTTCCGAATCAGGGCCGCCGTAGGGCTGATCTTCTCGGAATGAAAGCAAACTTCGGGCACGCTCCACGGAAGAACTTAGATAGTTAATTGAGCGAGGTGTATACCCTGTGGCTACCTCGGCCCATTCAGCCTGACCTTCACTAATAAAAGCGGCTTCGCTTCCCTTATTGGCAGACATAATCAGGTGCTCGTATTCATGTGCTAGGGTTTGCTGCAGATCGGTTTGCGATTTGGGCGTGCCACTCAACGAATACATTCCCGGAACCGTGTCCAGATGAATAATGTCTTGCCGATTGGGAGAAACAAGGTCTTTTGGATAGAAAAAGCCCCCAATGGCCGAGTTATTGCCATTTGCTGGATCGTAAAAATCTTTGATATCGTGGAGCAGTATCTCCATTTTTCCGTTCGAATCGACATCAGACGGTGGTCCAAACACTTGTTCGTCTAAGGCAATTATCCCTTTGGACGGATTGATGGATCCAGATGGTGTTTGACTTCCAGCAGCTGCTGCCAACTGACTAATGTCATTGGCCGTTACTTTGCCTCCATTGGCAACCAATTGGCTGGTTTCAACCCAAAGATTAAACGTTGATTCCTCAGCCATAAGAGTGAATTCAACATTGCTTTCGACATTGGTTTTGATATTTAGAACCAAAAAGTTCTTTTTCTCGCCAAGGGTATTAGATCCTCCTTTTCTCGCAGGAAATAACCCGTTGTTTTTTTGAACCTGATATTCCTTGAGCGCACGTTGCCCTTCTTCCGAAGTGATGAGAGCAGGTGTGATGTGGGTCCAGATTACATCGTTGGAGGTGATCGATCGAGAAGTGGAGCCCGAGAGGTTTTTACCAGCTAGGCGCCCTATTTCCTGTGCAGAAACATTTTGGCTGGCAAAAGCACAAATAACAAGTACGATTAGGAATCGCATGGTGCGTGTAAAGATGTAGTGGGCGTTTTCGAAATACATAAATACAAGAAGTTGCGCGATGCTCTTTGGCAATCGATCCGAATGGACGAAATTAGCGGGTCAATAGAATGAAAAAAGAGATGACAACAATCGGACCATTCTCAATTTGAGCTCCATGAATAAATTAACCCCAGAAGAAGAACGCATTATCGTTCATAAAGGTACCGAATCTCCCTATTCAGGAAAGTACGATTCCTTTTATGCGGACGGTACGTACGCTTGTAAGCAGTGCGATGCTCCCTTGTATACCTCAGAATCGAAATTTTCTTCCGGATGTGGATGGCCTAGTTTCGATGACAACCTCTCGGATGCCGTGTCTCGTATACCGGACAGAGATGGGAGACGTGTTGAAATTGTTTGTTCAAACTGCGGTGGCCACCTAGGTCATGTGTTTCAAGGAGAGCGGTTTACAAAAAAGAACACGCGACACTGCGTCAATTCCCTATCGATGAAATTCATTCCGAAAACAGACTGACCTGAGATTAAACGTATGTCAATTCAAAAAACGGAGACGGCTCTTTTTGCTTCAGGTTGCTTCTGGGGAACGGAGTTTCACTTTAAAAGGCAGAAAGGTGTCCTCGAAACTTCTGTGGGTTTTACCGGCGGGCACATAAAAAACCCTGCGTATCGTGAGGTGTGCAGAGGTACGACCGGCCACGCCGAAGTCGTCAAAGTTGTTTTCGATCCTGCAGTGGTCAGTTATGAGACGTTGACCCGACTGTTTTTCGAGACCCACGATCCGACCCAAGTCAATCGTCAAGGACCTGATGTTGGAACGCAATATCGATCTGAAATCTTTGTGTTCAGTGATGAACAGGCCGAAATTGCTAACCAATTAATTGATGTGTTAGTAGGAGATGGCCTATCCGTTGCGACAAAAGTGACCCCAGCTGGTCCCTATTATACCGCTGAAGATTACCATCAGGACTACTACAATAAAACCGGCGGGTCGCCGTATTGCCACGTGTATACCAAGCGGTTTTAGGATTCCTGCGATCGGGGCAGGCCCTCAACTCAATTAATCTGTACCACGTAAGGCGATCTGTGCCGCATAAGACAATCCGTGCCACACAGGCTTCAATTAATCTGTACCACGTATGCCGCTCCGAACGAGCGCTCTGAGGATTCTCCTACCAAGGCTTGGCCGCCAAAAACGGCTATAGATGAGCCGAAAAAGGGGCTTCCTACGTCTAATATGCTTTTCTGCGACCATTTTTCGGGTCCTTTTTGAAACACATAGAGCACGCGATCTACATTCTTGTCGCGCTCCAATTGTTCGTCAAAGCCTACGATAAGCACGGTATCATTACGCATGGCAACGAGGGATCCAAAAGCGCCATAAGCATAGGGTAATTGCGGTTGAAATACGGTGGTTTCGATCCATTTCGAGTCCCGTAACTCAAACAATCGTGCCCGACCTGACTCACTTTTTCCGGCTTTACTTTCTCCTACCAAAATCCGGTCGCCGTCCAAATCTAGCGGCATGAAAAAAGACGCAATAGACCCAATTGTGCCCGATTTCTTCCAGGACCTATCTGCCTCAAAATAGTCATAAATGGTTGCTCTTCCCGGGCTTCCTGGAGCGGCTGCCGACGAAGATATCACCAATCGATTGCCCTGGATGTCGCACGATGTACCAAAAACACCATTAAAACGGGGTGTGTCAGATACCAAGGTTGCGGCTAGGGTCCAGCGCCGGGAATCGTTGGGTTCATACACATATCCTGCCCCACCAGCTTGGGAAAGCGACGGATTACCACCAGCAGCGGTAATTAAAATGCGATCATCATGGAGGGCTACCGACGACCCAAATGCACCAAACTCACCCTTATTCGGGTCAATGAGCCGTTGTTTTTGAACCCATTCGTCGCCTTCCTTTTCAAAAATGTAGACCCCGTTGGAGTCCCGCTGATTGAAAGACGCTCGAAACGCAGCAACTAAGATGCGATTGTTTTGGATAGCAACCGTTTTCCCGAAAAAGTGCTCGGCTTGACAGTCGGTGGGCTGAAGGGTAGCACTTAATTTCCACGTGTTGTTTTCCTGTCGCCGGTAGACGTAGGCCGCTCCTGAATTGGGGCCACAAGCGTTGCTTCCAGAGCTTCCAACGACCATCGTATCACCATCCATGTCTACGGACGACCCAAAAAAGTTGCCCGCTAACGTATCTGGAGATGGTATTTTGAAAATCTGACTCTGCGCAGGCGGTGCCATCAGCATCCACCCGCACCATAAAAACATCAATAAAAGGACTCGGAAGTTCATGGATCGCCCCGCGTTCATTTAGATCAGTACTCTACTGAAGTCCGCGGGTGCCCATCTCAGATGCTAATTCTTCCCATTCTTTGTTTAATTGGGCCAGCTTTTTCTGCGCGGTTTCGTATTCGGCTAGCATTTTATTCCCGGAATTGGAATCCGAAAACGTACTGACATCGGCCAGGCGAAGTGCCATATTCTTGTTGGCACTTTCTAATCGTTCGACTTCTGCTTCGACGCGCTCGTACTCCATCTTGAGCTTGTAGTTGTTCAAGCCAGCCACTTTTGAAGTGCTTTTATGCGTCTCCTTTTCGGTCTGTTTTGCTCGCAGTTTGGCTCTTTCCTCTGCTTCTTGGCGCTTCTGTTCCTTGGTTTTAGGTCCGCCTCCAGTAGACGAGCTACCCGTAGTGGTTGCGGGTCGACTGGACGCTCCAGATCCATTTTGGTTACCGCCCGATGTGGATCCTTTCCGAAGCGCTTCCGATTCCGCAAGCGTACTGGCCGTACCGTGTTCTACCTGCCAAGAGTAGTCGGAGAAGTTACCATCGAATTGACGCACGCCCCCGTCTTCTACGCGCCACACTTTATTTACAACCCGATCCAAGAAATGCCTGTCGTGCGAGACGACCACAAAGGTGCCGGTGTATTGCCGTAACGCTTCGGTTAACACTCCAATGGACTGAATATCAAGGTGGTTCGTAGGCTCATCCAGAATCAGGAGGTTGGCCGGAGAAGCAAGCGTTCTTGCCAGTGCCACGCGGCTCCTTTCGCCTCCCGATAACACGCCGATGGTCTTGTAAACATCGTCTCCGCTAAATAAAAATGCCCCGAGAAGGGTTCTGAGCTCGGTTTCACTTTGCGATGAGGCTACAGCGCGCAAGGCGTCTAGTGGGTTCGATTTTCTGTCGAGCGATTCGGCCTGGTGCTGCGCGAAGAACGTCATGGCGACGTTATAGCCTTCTTTTCGTTCGCCGTCAAACGGTTCTTTTCCGAGAAGAATGCGGGCGAGGGTTGATTTACCGGCTCCATTTTTGCCGATTAGCGCAATTTTGTCTCCCCGTTCGATCATCAACGGGCCCGCTTTATCAAATACCGATATTTCGCCGTTTTCAGAGTCGTATTTCTTTGAAAACATCGGGATTTCCATGACGGTTCGGCCTGACCGTGGGGGCTCAGGGAATCGGAAGGAAATTTTCGCTTGATCGGCTGGCGGAGGAGTCACGCGCTCTAGTTTCGCCATCATTTTCACACGGGATTGAACCTGTGTGGCTTTAGATGCTTTGGAGCGAAAGCGTTCAATGAACCGTTCGTTATCTGCAATGAATTTCTGTTGGTTCACATACGCCGATTGCTGATGCTCACGTCGTAGCGCGCGATCTTCGAGGTAAAACGCATAGTTACCTGCGTATTCAGTCAACTGACCTTGGACCAGTTCGATGGTGGTGTTTACCATGCGATCCAAGAAATATCTATCGTGCGAGACCAGGACAACCGTGCCTGGATAGGCCTTCAGATACTCTTCGAGCCAATCAATACTGTCAATGTCCAGGTGGTTGGTTGGTTCGTCCAAAAGCAAAACGTCGGGTTGCTGAAGGAGCAATCTTGCAAGGGCGACTCGCATTCTCCAACCCCCAGAAAAGGTAGCCAGCGGTCGGTCTAAATCGTCGGGATTGAAGCCTAGACCCGTTAAAACGGCCTCGGTTTTGGGCTTGATGAGATGAATATCGGTGGCTTGAAGTTGCTCATGAACCCGATTAAACGCCTCCATAACCTTGTGGTAGGCTTCCGACTCGTGGTCCGTTTCCACTTCCATCTGCTCGATGAGGCGCAGTTCTTCTTTTTCAAGATTTAAAATGTCCTCAAAGGCCAGCATGGTTTCGTCCAAAACCGTGCGAACCGCACCTACTTCCTGTGTTTCCTGTTTCAAATACCCAACGGACATTCCAGAATAACCAATA
>JAURGV010000160.1 GCA_030833605.1 Rhodothermales bacterium | reverse complement strand
CCTTACCGGTAATTGGCGTACCCGTACCGACTAAAAATTTAGATGGCATGGACTCTCTCCTATCCATTGTCCAAATGCCCAGCGGCGTACCTGTCGCTACTGTTGCCATCGGGAATGCAAAAAACGCTGGAATCCTCGCCGTTCAAATACTGGGGATTGCCAATGCCGATTTGCACGATAGTGTTAAAACGTACAAAGGATCCCTCAAGAGCCTTGTAAGAGATATGGATCAGGCGGTCTCTGCCGCCGCGGCGCAAAAACAAGCCTAAGCTTACTCTAGGAACAGCTCTTTGTCCATTTGAACGCTTTTTCCTGCCACGGTGTCGGTGATCTTGACATTTAGCGTAAACAAACCCGTTTCTTGATTTAACGCATCAAGAATGAGGTACTGCCCGTCAAATGAACTGGAAACAGCAATCGGAACGCCCGTAGACACGCCGCCTTTGTTTCCCCCGAATAGGCCTCTCAAAATGCGCCCAACCCCACTTCCTTTGTCTTTTGGAGTGAGTGTAGCCTCTACTTCGTATCTCGCCTGACTATCATCACCCAGCGTCAGGTTGTAGACTTCAAAATAAATATAGATAGGTTGGTCTATAGAAAATACAGTCCACGGAGCGGGTTGGATGCTCAAATTATCCCGAAATATGTCCGTTGGGACAATCGGTTTTCCGTTATCCGTCTCTTCAATGCGATACGCCAAAAGGATATCGCTCATGGCTAGACTGCTTCCGGAGAAATTATGTACATCAACTTTACGTCGTTGAACGGCTACCGTTGAACCTCCGGCCGTCTCAAACTCTACCGAAACTTCGTGTTGCCCCGGAGGAGTGGTCATCAACTGCGTATCCACCCACAAATTGGATTCGTCAAAACGTACTACTTGCGAGGTAGGCAGTCCATAAATGGTTCGTCTCCTTTCGACTAACATATCACGGTTTTCAGCTACAACAAACGTTCCGGCATTGGCAGTGATATTGATAAACTCCTTCGAAGGATCGTAGGCTTGCGTGATGGGGATGGCATAATTGACGTATACGTCAGCGTTTCCTTCTTTGCCTTTGAACGTAGCAACAACAAACGGAAGCTCAATCTGACGACCTGGCGCTTCGTATATATACCGCTCAGGTGTTTTTCTAAAGGTTTCTTTCGCCTTTATGGTGTAGTCATTGACCCAAGGCAATCCACCAGCTGCCAAGTCTGCTGAACTGGGAGCATAAAGTCGATATTCTCCGTTGCGAAATGGGTCTTCAAAAACAAATTTAAATTCGCCGTAATCCCAGATATTATAGGTGTTTGCTTCTTCCAACATATCGTGGTCTGAACCCGAGCGAGCGACTTGGATCGTTTGGCTCGTGGTATTGCCATCGTTGGCTTGAGTTGCGTTTCGCACACCAGACCCTGAACGAGGGATAATAACAACATCCCCTTGTGGAACCCCATAACGCACCAATATTTGGCCTCGCTCGGTATTCCAACCACGTAGATCCATTTTGGGCGCCCCATAAATCAGATCCGCATAGGTCAATCGAGCATAATGCTCCATCTTGCGTTCGTTATAGGGTGTTAAATAGCGAGGGTCTTTGGACGTCCAGAAGCGAGCGGAATACGCAGCTGGATCCATTTTGTACAATTTTTGCTCGTCTTCAGGCAGGATATCTTCTAAATGGGTGTAGGCATACACGGTGTTCTGATCCATGTATTTAAAAGACGTCTCGAACGATTTTGATGCGGCTTCCATGTTGCCAGCGTGGTAATGAGCATACCCTAAGTATGTCCATAGCTTAACGTCTTCAGGAAAAAACACATACATTTGAGAAAGCATTTTCAGGGCTTCATCATATTCTCCTTTTAGCGCATAGATTTCCATCAAATCATCGTACACCGAACGCTGACGAGGATCTGAATCCAAGGCTGCATTCAGATGCTCTATCGCTAAGTTGTAAGCCAACAAAGCCCTGCCGGACATATCTACGACGGGAAAACCTTGGCGTTTTAGGGCTTCAACATCAAATTCATCGGCCATAAAAATGGAGCTGGGGTCCAAATTTTGCTCGACTCTTCCGATTTGCTCGGACAGCTGTTCCGATTCTTCCAGGCCGTTTTGCTGTTCGTATTCGCGCAAATCATCCAATAACCGGGTCGCCATAGGATCCGGTTCACTTGAACCCCTGTATTTATACTCATTAAACGTGAGCGTGGGGTACATCATCGCATTGCGATACCGCCAAAAATCTCTGATATACGACTTGCCCAATTCCTCGTGCGCAAACGAGTTGGTTGGATCCAGCTTTAAAATTCGAGCCGACATTTCCCGACGCTGTCTTTCGCGCGTCATTTCAATCATGAAAAACTTAGAATCTTCTCGCAATTGCTGAAGTCTCGCCACCATAAACTGGACGTTTTCAGGATCTAACAACAACGCTTTATCCAGTTCTAAACCAGCTCTTTTAGCATCCTTTAGGTCTGTTTCCCAAAACAATCGAGCTAATAAAAAGTGCGCTTCAGCGTTCGAAGCATCGTCTTTAAGTGCCTTTTCGAAATGCGTGACAGCCTGCGCATATTGACCCGACCTGAACGCCAAAATCCCCTTCGTCATCGGATCTGCCTCTTGAGCAAATGCCGTAGAAGAAAACGAAAGGACTAAACTGAAAACCAAAATGGCTTTAAAAATGCTACGCATGTACGAGACTAAATTTATTCTACTTTCGCGATGAGGTCGCAACGATTTGCGCTAATCCCATTAAACGCATCCTACAGCCACAGGATTCACTTCGGTTGAAATGAGAAGGGCTATTGGGACCGGAAACCGGCATTGACTTTTTGGCTATCCGTCAGTTCTAAAACAAAACTATCGAAATATGCTCCCCCAACAAACCCAAACCCACTTTCAACATTTGAAAATATTCCTGGCTGAACTAAAAGTTCAGGATCAAAAGTCCCCGTAGGCGACTCCCAATCCTCAGAAACGACAAATGCACGAACCGTTACATCGTCTAAAAATATGGGGTGGATACTTGGTTGGAGGTTCAAAACCGAATAAATCGTACCGATATCTCTCGAAGGTATAATAGTAACTTTCCAACGACCTCCGCCTAGTGACTGCGCCTCACCACTCAGAATTGGAATCCGAACGGTTGTAGTATCCGTCCCATCAGGAAATGGTACCCGGACTTGGTACGTCGCAGACGTTTGCATCACTTTGGGAACGCCTGACCATTCCATTTCCACGATTACATTGCTCCGGGCAGATGTGATATTCGTGACTTGTGCAGCACCATCTGCGGGGATTTGGACGTTTACAAAGGTTGACTTCCCTTTGGAATTAGTCGCATTAAACCGGTACAACGAGTTGTGTTCTGGCCGGAATAAGGCATAAAACACGTGCCCCACTGAACCATCCCTAAAATAAATGGTCGAGTCTCGCCAAGTTTGAATTTCGCCGGTGACTTGATTAGTTGAGGTGACGATGGCGTCTAATTTGGCAGTCCCTTCCGGCTGTAAAATTCCATCGATAGAATAGACACGAACGGACTGGGTATCGGCCCGTGGATTAAAATATCCGTAAAACGTAAACGCTTCTTCCGTTCCCAAAACAGGATTTACACTTTCGTCGCATCCCGTGAGAACGAAAAGCATGGAGAAGCACCACACGCAGAGCAAAGAAGCTACAGGTTTTATTCTCATTCGAAGTCCACCTTTAAGCCAAATGTCGGAATAATGGGCAATTGATTCACTCTTCTCAAGGTAAACACGTCTAAATAAAACAGATTCGCCCGGTCGTAGCCATTTATCACACCGAGTAGGCCGGAAAGGGACACCTTTTCCGCCAACCGGACATGCTTTTGTAACGTTACATCCAATCGATGATACGTCGGCAGCACACCGTTATACGGACGCTCGTAAATTACCCGCCTACTTCCTGGGTCCCGAAAAACGTCCGTTTGATAATCAACCGACATAAAGCCATCAAAGCCTAGTGCTCGACTGTACGGTAGTCCAGACCCGAATTGCCACCTAATGTTTAGGTCGAAAGAGTCAAAATTAAAGGCTGCAACCGCATTGATTTGGTGACGGCGGTCGTGAGCTGGCCTAAAGTCTAATTCATCTTCGCCATACCATAAGGCAATGCTTTCCTGTTTAGCCGTGTACCTAACCGACGAAAGACCGTACGTCACAAACCCGGTAAATGGCGCATTGCGATACGCTACGCGAAAATCTCCGCCAAATACTCGCCCTTCCGCCGGTTGGAGGTTAGTCGTAAATCGTGGGAAGGACGTCCATTCTGGAATGAAAAGGTTGTTCAATTTTTTTGCATAGCCTTCAACCCCTACGTCCAGGCTACCCCAAAAAGTACGTCGATATCCAAGAATAGCATGAAAAGCTTCCGGAACGGCGTTGTTGTCGGGGCTGGACGTCCACGCCGTAAATACACCCGACGCATCCCTGCGATCGGTTAATCCAACCACCTCTTGATGAAACGAGCCGAAAGCAACGGTAAACTGATCGTTTAATCGCTCTTTTACAGCCCGAAAACGAGGCTCTAAGGCACCACTGTTTTTACTAGGGAATGAATGAACTCTTACCCCACCCCGAATAGCCCAGCCGTAGAAGTTTTTGATTTCAGGCTCAATGTAAATGCCTACTTCCGTCAGAAACTCCTTCGCATTAGAAAGCGATTGAAAGCGTCCATCCAAATGAGATTGCAACTCAAGCGTTCGGGCAAAAATGCCCCATTTTACTTCCCCAAACGAATTGTAATGGGTAATATTTACATTCGTATTGATGCTTGCTAGTCTCGATTCACTTGTGAAGTCATCTCCCGCGCCCATAGACGTCGTTAGTCGAGTTCCGGCCACTATAAACTCAGCTGCAATGGGCAAACTTCTAGGAAAAACCAGATAACGTGCGCTTCCAGAACTGTTTTTCCATTCTACCGTTTCCGGGGCTTCTAAATCGTTTCCTTCAAATATGGAGCCCCGATCGTTTGTCCGAAGCATAGAAACGGATAACTGGGAATTTGAGCTCACATAAGCATGCGTTTTAACAAATAGGTCCCCGAACTCAAAGGGTAAATCCTGAGATACGAGCCGAGAAGCCCCTTCTTCAATGACAGACCTACGATAGCTGACCAAAAACGAAACCAAGTCGTTTACGATAGGACCTTCAAACGAAAAGCCTGACACGAACGGAGTTACCGAGCCGGAACCAGCATAATTCTTTTTATCCCCATTTCGGCTTTTCACATCGATTACGGATGAAATACGACCGCCATACTGGCTCGTGTACCCTCCAGCATATACATCAACGGTCTTCAGTATTTCGGAAGGGAAGGAAGAAAAGAACCCCAAGATGTGAAACGGCTGATAAACCCACATTCCGTCGAGCAGAACTAAGTTTTGCCACGGCTCACCGCCCCTAATAAACAGTTGCCCTCCTCGATCTCCTAGCGTAACCACACCCGGCATGGTGGTTAAATAGTTGACCAAATCTCCGGAAATATCCGGACCAGGAATAAGCTCAATATCAGCCGGTTTAATGGTGGTTTGTCCCGCTAGCACCCGTGCTATCCCTTCGTTTCTATCGTCTTCGACAACCACTTCGCCCAACTCCGTATCGGCAATATCGAGCGTGATATTGATGATGAGTCGATCGTTTGGACCGAATCGGAGCGAATCGGTGAAGGTTGAG
>JAURGV010000015.1 GCA_030833605.1 Rhodothermales bacterium | reverse complement strand
ATACCGTCAACCTGGCTGTCCTTATTCAACCGGTCAATAATTCCAAGGACCTCTGCTTCCGAGATCGATGCGTCGTAGGTCATGGTTTCACTACCAATTCCAACTTCGGCCGAAGCTTTTGCTTTTCCTCTGACATAAGAAGCCGAGGCGGGGTCCTCACCAATTAGCACAACGGCTAAAAACGGGGCTCTTTTTCCTGATTTAGACCGTTCTGCGACGGCAATCTTTACTTCGTCGCGAATTTGAGCAGATAATACCTTGCCGTCTATAATTTGAGCCATGTTCGCAATCCGTCGAATGGTTGAAGGATACATCTCCGACTAAGTTACAAACTGAGAATTCCTTCCGCTGATTTGCGGCAGATTTCTGCGTCAACTTTGAGTGAATGAAAAGAGTATGCGAAGAAGCCGTCAAAGATGTCGGTTTCCTTTGCTTAGGGGTTGACCTACGAGCTGGTTCAGCGTATTATTGCACGCTCTAAAAGCGGGTGTAGCTCAGTGGTAGAGCATCACGTTGCCAACGTGAGGGTCGTGAGTTCGAATCTCATCACCCGCTCAGAAAGACCAAAACCTAAAAATGGTTTTGAATGTCGCAAAAAGTAGAACGGCGCCGACCATTTGGTCGGCGCCGTTTCTCATTTATAGCGAATTTGATGGAATTAGGGCCTAAAATGTGATGCGAGACATGATAGGTGCGTGGTCGGAGGGATACCGTCCATTGCGCACCTCGGAAATCACATCGAATGTCCGAACGAGGATGCCATTGGATACAAAAAGGTAGTCGATTCGAGGCCCGGACGTGTTCGAGGCATCAAAACCAAGAAAAGTTGGTTGTGCTCCAGCCTCCATCGAGGCGGCGACGTCAATCAGGTCACCGGACTCTACAATGGATGTGTAGGCAGAATCCGTAGGTTCAACGTTGAAATCTCCCATCACGACCACATTACCGCCTGTTTCTTGAGCCCACCGGCGTATCAGCTTTGCACTTTCACGCCTAGCTTCTACTCCGCGGTGATCAAAATGCGTGTTTATGACGCGAAGCCTACCGTCATCCAAATTTCGAGCGAAATCAACTACGGTGGCAATTCGAGGTAGAGCAGCATCCCACCCAGCTTGTCCAACGGCCGATGAATCGGGGGACAACCATCTAGTTTCCCATTGTATAACAGTCCAAATGGTTGGGTCGTAAAACACCGGGGAATATTCTCCCGCTGCTACGCCATCGTCTCGCCCCACTCCAACCCAAAAGAATCGGTTCAATTCCGACTGAATGTCATCAATTTGATGTTTTAAAGCCTCCTGGAGACCAAAAATGCTAGCATCGCTTTCTTTCAATATCGAAGCAACCCATTGGCTTCGGTTGGGCCAAGCGTCTAGGCTATCTCCCGGAATATCATACCGAATGTTGTAGGATAGCACCGTAACAGGGTGCTGACTGCCTTTTAATGCGCATCCGCCAATGCTTAGCAGGCAAAGCGCCAGCATGCCATTAACGGGCCACGAGAGCCCCTTACGCAACCGACTACTCGTGGGGAATGGCTGGTTTTTTGTGGGCCAAAAGGCGCTCAGTTTTGAGAATGTAGAGTCCAAAAATAATTCCTCCGCCTACAACAGCGATCAATGTAAAAACAGGGTTATTCATGATTCGGACCGCCATTATCCCAATGATCACAGGACTTAAAATGGCCGAATACCGTAGATACGGTTTAAATGTGGCCGATAAGGTGGCACCGGATAACCGCAAAAGCAAAATAATTTGGCCCATCCGAACGAGTGAGCCCACCACGCCTAAATACAGAATGATCACGGAGGCATCATTCGACTGACCTGCTAAAACCAGCGCGGTAATCATGATGGCGGCTGAGATGAGCGCTATCGTGAGCTCCAGGCGTTGTCTTTCCAGGACGTCAAACAGGCGAGTCATAGGCGATGCAACGATGGATAGCATGATCCAAGGGGCCATAAACAGCAAAAAGTCTCCTGATGCCCTCCATTGACTCCCAAACAGAACCTGAAAGATGTCTCCACCTGCGATCATCAGCGCGACGGTAGGATAAATGGACATCAACACCAGTTTACTGTGGACGTTGCTAGAAAAGGTACCTAAGGTCCCATCACGGTTCGTTTTGACCGCCAAAACGAAAAATACTTGCGCGATGGACGCTGCTAAGAGGCTGAGAGGAACGAACAGGACATTAAAACCACGAGTGAACTGTCCATATATGCCCAATTCGAGGTATTCTTTCAAGATCAGAAAAGGGCCCTTCATAATAAGGGCGCTCACAAGCGTCGCCGGCATGGTGAACAATGCGAAGCGCTTATATCGGACCGCAATAAACCCCAACTCTTTCCAGGTCGGAGCCCCCTGCAAGGATTCTTTGAGGGTGCGGTACAGCCGCCGCGTATACACTAAAAAGGTTAAACCATATCCAGCTACAAATCCCCAAATAAGCCCCCCTGTACTGGGTTTAAGGGCTCCTGCGATCAAACGTACGCCCGTCATCGACCCAACGGTAACTACTTGCCCGGCTGAAATGTGCGTGTAGTGGTCGTGTTTGGACAGCCACAATTCGGCAATTTTAGCCATCCGATGCACAAAAATGGCCAACGGAATGAACAAACTCCATCGTCCGATTTTATTCGCAGCAAAAAAATCAATGATGGTCCCTGAAAAGGAGAGCAGGGCCAGGATTCCTATGCAACTTCCAATAACCGTTATCACAGCCAGGAGGTAAGCATGCGCTGATTGACGTTTATCTTCGGCTAGCATTAACGCATCTTCGTACCGCAGAGAGGTTATCGGGACTAAGATGGTTGTCCACGTGATGATATAATCGACGGTACCCCACATTTCGTCTGGGTACATCCTCATCAGAACAATATTTGCGATATACCCGATTACGAACGCAATCCCTTGGCCGGATAGCAGTTTGAGCACGGGTGCCCGAAACTCGGAATCGGCAAAAAGAGACAATATTCTTTCTTTTAACGTCAAAAGCGTACAATTAGCCCTTACTACGAAGGATCGTTGAGATTAAATACACACCATTCGGGTGAACACATGGCCGCCTTTTCATCAGACCAAGACGGATTGAGCGGCTTCGGGAGAACAATGTAGGAAACCCCTTCCGAATCGTTCAACGAATAGAAGTGAGAACTAGGCAAATTTAAAAAAGCATTTTGAAAGCGGACTAAAAGGGCGGAGCCTCCAGGATTCAAGTTCTCTACCGGAGCGATTTGCTGCAAACGCTCAATCCATGCTACGGCCTGATCACCGTTGAAAGGGAATGCCTTGAAATTCACGAATTGGGCCCGATGGGTTGCGATTTGAAAGCCACTAACTACCGGAGGGATAACAAAAACCGCTTCGAGATCGGTATTCGATTGGATCCATTCTGCGGTGTCCATATCGATCTGATCTTGAAAACCAGGATGCGGGAGGTGTTGATTGCTGCCGTCGTACCAGGGCTTGATCCAAACGACGACCACGATGAGAAAGGCGCAAGAAAGAGCCAAAAAGGTAGGTTTGGAGAGCCTGTCGTTCCCCTTTGTTAACCAAGAACCTACCCGTCCAATTCGGGAGATAAAAGAAACCATCCTCGCGGAAATTGCCAAAAGTGCCACCATGCGGACCAATACCGCCACATTGAGCGGCTGAAGACGCGTTAAAAAGCTGTCCGGACGAAGGGCCAAGACGGCCACGCTGCCACCCACAACGGCGAGTGACACAGCAAATAGAGCCATTGTGAACCGCAGATCAGGACTACTGCGAAGCTTTATTCGAAACGATGCCCACGCGATTCCACCGCCCAAAGCAAGTATTCCCCAAGCTAACCACGTTTTAAGGGACGTAAACGCGATCAAATAGTGATGTGGGGCCCGTATTTGCGTGAGAATATTGGCTTGAAGAATCCCTTCATCGGGGTTTATTGTTGGCGTTGTTCCACTTGAGCCAAGGTCCAGAAAAAGAAGAATACTTGGTATGGAGACCAAGATGACGGGGTAGAGGAGGCTTTTCCACCCCGGAAGCCTAGTCATCACTACGGTGACAAGAATAATGGATGCCAATTGAAGTCCCACCAAGGGGTGAATCAAAATTGCGACAGCCAACATCCATCCAGCGCGTGTCGTTTGTGCATGCAGAAGGTTGGCGAAAGACCAAAAACCGAGTGCCCATGCTACTGAGCTCGGGACCAAAAGGGCATGGACTACATCATTGCCACCCGGATTCACTCTGCTGGATAAAACGAGTGCAACCAATACAAAAGATAAAGCGACTAACTCATTGCGGTACAACAAGTAAGAGATCCGTACTAACGCGGAAACTAGCACCGTCCAAGTCGCCAAATGAAGCAGAAAAAGGCTCCATGTAAGGGGAAATACGTAACTCAAAACAGCCAGCAAACCGGCAAATATATGCCGGATGCTAAAGTTTTCCTGTTGCAGTTGAACGAACCAATCCGTGGTAAATAAGGCAGGATCTAACCACGAAAGCACAAGCGGGACGAATTCATCTTGGTCGCTATATCCGACCTGGTAGCCGAATCGCAAGTAGAAAAGTGCTCCCGCAATCACTATGGTGCTCCATAGAAACCAGTTGGAGACGGCTTTGGATTCCGGTTGAATCGTCTGTTGGGCCATATTTCAACCCAAAATGGTTCGCTTCCACGAACCAATGAGATCCAAAAATCGCAACGCCACACTTTTTCGGGAAAACGATGGGTAAGCAATGGAAGAACCGCCAAATCGACGTTTGAACTCCGAAATGCCATCGGTATTAGCGCCCATGAAATGGAACGTTGCTATTCCCTCGGCCCCCATTTGCTCCAATGTTTTGGCAATCAACACGGTCATCGCGGGGCCTCGGCGGCTACCCGCTAGCCAATACCACGCACTATCCTCATCAACCAACAGCACAATTTCAGCCTCCAAAACGCCGGATTGTTTGGCATAAAGGGCTGCAACCTTGGTGTGCACGTTTGAAGCCGCTCGGACCGCCAGGCTTTCCAACTCCTTGGCTGGTAATGGGGCTTTTCGGCCATGATTCGTATAACCGTCTTCTACCAAAGACCCTAAATCCGGTACGATAGTGCTCTCTATCTGAAAGATATATTCCTTGTCGTTCGTTTTAATCTTTCGCCGAGTACTCTCCGAGAAGGTCGATTTCGCTTGATCCATATCACCTAAGGATATTTCAAACGTCTTAAGCGGTCGCCCTTGAAATCCGTCTGGCTGTTGGGATAATGGGTAAAACACGGGATCAAGGACGATGGTCCTTGAATCAGGAAGACCGGGAATGGAAGAAAACAGCAGGGCGACGTACGCCTGACGTTCCGATTCTGGGATACGGGAAGAAAGGGAAATGAAAGAATAGGGCGAAAAAGGAGGGACTACCACTTCCGCGAAAGACCATCTAGTCCGAACGACGAACAATGCGCCAAGGGCATCTTCACCTTGATAGCGCCAAAACACGGGGACCAATTTCCACGAAAAGGCTTCGCAAAGGCATACAGCGAAGTCAAATTGTGTAAATACGGACCTCGCGATGTTATGCGGCTGAAGGGATTCCCAACGCTTTTTTGCGGTGGCCAAGTCATATTCCAGCTCGGGTTGAATATGAACGTTGGGGGTCACAAGATATACTGACTAAGGTCTCTGTTTTGAACCACTGCGGAGAGTTTGGACAGTACCATGGACTTATCGACCACCAATTGGTCTTCTCTAAAGGCATCCGGTACATCAAACAATACATCTTCCAGCAGTGTGGTTAGGATGGTATGAAGACGTCTCGCACCAATGTTTTCAACTTCCTCGTTGACTTTCGCAGCCATCCGGGCCACTTCTTTTACCGCATCTTCGGTGAACTCGACTTTTACCCCTTCGGAAAGAAGAAGAGCCTCATACTGCTTTAAAAGCGCGTTTTTAGGAACGGTAAGAATTTTGAAGAAGTCATTTTCTGTTAAGCTGTGCAATTCAACACGAATCGGAAAACGACCTTGAAGTTCAGGAATTAAATCGCTGGGTTTCGAAACGTGGAAAGCTCCACTGGCGATGAATAAAATGTGGTCGGTTTTAACCATCCCGTATTTCGTCATGACGCCCGAGCCTTCGACAATAGGCAGTAGGTCACGTTGAACCCCTTCTCTCGAAACATCGGGCCCTGACTTGCCGCCACCACCTCTCGAAGCCACTTTGTCAATCTCATCGATAAACACAATGCCCGCTTGTTGAACGCGCTCTAAGGCCTGTTTGGTGACCTTGTCCATGTCAATAAGCTTCGCCGCTTCTTCCTGAGCTAGAATGTCTCGTGCTTCTTTTACGGGCAGGCGGCGCTTCTTCTTTTTCTTTTGGCCCCCCATATTGCCGAAAAGGTCCTGGATGTTGACGCCCATTTCCTCCATTCCCATGGGACCAAACACTTGGAGCATGGGGGACTGGTCCGAAGCTACATCGACTTCCACTTCGCGGTCGTCCAGGTCTCCTTTGCGCAGTTTGTCCCTAAATTTGTCTCGCGTGCGGGTTCGTAAGGCGTCGTCTTCTGATGTGGCGATGGGAGGTATGGGTGCGGCCGCAGGCATGCCAAACGAAGGTTGCGCCCCACTGAAGGGTGTTGAAACGGGTGCAGGAGTGGCTGGAGTGGCAGGCGGAATCAATAAATCCAAGATTCGTTCCTCTGCCAGGTCCTTTGCTCTTTCCTGAACCGAGGCGGTGTGTTCTTCACGAATCATATTGATGGCAATATCCATCAAATCCCGAATCATCGAGTCCACATCGCGGCCCACATAGCCCACTTCCGTGAACTTTGTGGCTTCCACTTTAATGAAGGGAGCGCCCGATAATTTTGCTAATCGGCGAGCAATTTCGGTTTTACCGACTCCGGTTGGCCCAATCATAATGATATTGTTGGGCATGATTTCCTCTCGCATTTCCACGATAGCGTTGAGTCTACGCCATCTGTTACGAAGGGCTATCGCAACACTTTTCTTTGCTTCGTGCTGACCGATGATGTAGCGATCCAATTCACTGACAATTTCGTGGGGTGTCAGTTCGTGGTTAAATGACATGAAAATAATCGTTCAATTTATGGTTCGTAGCGGTCGTCATCTTCCTCAGCGTCAAGGTCTAAGTCGTCATCATGGTCCGCATAGTCGTCGTAATAATCATCCTCATCTTCGTCGTAGACTTCTTCTTCGGAGGATAACCGAGCCTCTTTTAGCTCGGCAACGTCGGGGTGATCATCGTTTAACATCAAAACCGTGTAATTGTGTGGGAATCCACGGCGTTTTTGAAGCCAAACAGCCCCTACTTCTTCCAAATCGTTGATTAACGCCTTGGGTTCATCGTCTGAGTTTTCAAATACTTCTGAAAGTTTTCGAAGCAATGGAGTAAGATAAATCTCCTCATATTGGCCGAAATAGGAGTCTATAATTTCTAATGTTCGCTTTACAACTTCGTCCGTAATCGGCGTTGTATGGGCCGGTTTACGCGAAGCGAGCTCATCGTCGTCGGCTTGACCTGACTTGGATTCAGCGCTTAATTTTCGTCCCGGGCCACCCAATAGAAACTCAATGTTTATATGGCTTTGCCGGCAATCTTCGGGAAGATCATCACTGCTTTCTGGAGACTCAAGCGTCGCCAATTGCACGAAATGTCCGCGACGTTTAAGCCGTTGAATAAGAGGCACAAACCATTGATTGCCGGATAAAACTACAAAAGAGGCCTCTTGGCCCATTTGATTGGAGATATCACCTGCTTCTAAGGCTAGGTCAATCGCAGTCGCATCATCCGACGTTTTGGCATACGTAAAGCGGGGTTCAATGCCCAGCGATAGCCATGCTCCAGTAGCTCGATGACCTTTTACATGGTTAGGCGGCAAAGAGGCAAAGCAAAGGACACGTGCGGTTTGGAGACCGTATTCTTCCTTAACAAATTTCTTTAGCTCTTTTATGAGATCTATAACGACCGCATCGGGTTGGTCGTTGTCGGATCGCTGGGAAATAATCCCGAAAACATTCGAATAATCAACGCAAATTATAACGGAAGGGGTCTTGAGTTGCGCTGGGTAATGAGCATCGTGTTTCTTTCTGGACATAATAGAATCACTCAAAAAAAAGGATCAACTAAATAAACAGGGCCAACATTATGAGGCGGTTTCGGATGCCTCCAACTCCATTATGGTAAGGTTATCGTTGGAGTAAATACAAATTTCGGACGCGATTATTAACGATTGCTCTACGATACTACGTGCGTCCATGTGCGGGGCGTGACGAAGCATGGCGCGAGCGGCAGCGAGCGCGTAGGGGCCTCCTGACCCAATGGCTAGTACTTCATCGTCGGGTTCGATAACGTCACCTGTACCACTGATTAAAAGCAGTCGGTCAGCCGCGGCAACAGCCAAAAGGGCCTCCAGTTTTCTTAAATAGCGATCCGTACGCCAGTCTTTGGCAAGTTCAACGGCAGATCGGGTAACGTTTCCGCCATATTGCTGCAGTTTTTCTTCAAAACGTTCAAAAAGCGTAAACGCATCCGCAGTTGCACCCGCAAATCCAGCCAAAATGGCGCCGCCGTACAAGGACCGCACTTTTTGAGCAGTCCGTTTCATAACGGTACTACCCATGGTGGCCTGGCCATCTGACCCAAGTACAACTTTTCCGTTGTGTCGAACACCGACAACGGTGGTGCTTTTGATGCGGGAAGCGGAATTCAAAGACAAAATAGGGACCCAAAAAAGAATAAAATTATGGGCTTAAATACTTGAGATCACAATCACAGTTCCAAACACAAAGGGCTTTTATTGCTTGTGATCAGCCAGAATCGCCATAATGCGGTCTTGTAGGTTTCTTGGTCCGCGGCTTGATTCTGTAAAGTGATTCGACATCATTGAAAATACCAGGGGAGTGCCGGAAGCGGTTGTGACGTATCCACTTAGGGCACTTGCGTTTCCTACGGTGCCTGTTTTGGCGCGAACATTGTTTTCAGCAGCCGTGCCTTTCATGCGTGAAGCCAACGTGCCATCAACGCCGCCAATAGGTAATGAATCGAAGAAGGCTGCGCGTATCTGTTCGTCCGGATGGTGGGCCATGTAAGACAAAAGCTGTGTTGTCATTTCTGAGGTAACCAAGTTTTGTCGTGCCAATCCAGATCCATCCACCAATTGGATGTGTAACGTATCCACGCCGGCACGCGCGAGCATCGGCCGCGCGCTCGCCAATCCCATGGCAGCAGATCCTTTCGCGTATCCAGCGACCGGGCGCTCAACAGCCAACGTTTTGAGCAGCTGTTCCGCATACAAATTCTGGCTCTGCTTATTGAGCACCTTAACAATGTCCTTTAAGGCAGGTGAAAACGTTGAAAACAGGAATCCATCTTCAAATTGAGGCAGGATGGGCAGTTCATCGATATCGATGGCCTTTCCAGAAATTGAAATGCCTTTCTGAAGGAGTACTTCCCGGAGTACATGGACAAAATATTTGGTCGGATTATGGACAGCGAGGGATTCAAAATCCGTTCTTCCCTCCGGCACCTGCGACGACAACACAAACGTGTTTTCTTTTAGATCGCGCGAATATCCTTCTCGAATAGAGGCTTCCTGCCCGACGGTAAGCGATGCATTTTGGGCCTGGATATAGGTGGTCATCATCGGCTCCCATTTCATGGAAGCGGGCATATTCTTCGTTTGAGCGACCAAAGCGAAATCAATACAATTGTCGTTTAGGGAAAGGGCGCTGGTTTCTGCCGCATACCAAAAGTCTAAATCATCCCACTGCCAGCCATATCCCAGTGCCTGATCGTCAAATGCGTTATCGTCCCCAATAATATCCCCTTGGATGGACAAAATGCCCCTAGAGCTAAGGCTATCAGCCCACTGCCTGAACAGTTCGGTGATATCTCCTTCATTAAAACGACCACCAATCACAGGGTCACCTGATCCTTTTACGATCAAGTTTCCCATCAAGGTTTGGCCTTGCACGTTTCCGTCTGTCCATACGGAGGTTTCATAACGGAAATCGGCTCCTAGCATATCCAGGGCTGCGGCCGTGGTGTAAATCTTGGTATTTGAAGCCGGAATAAAACTTCTGCCGGTATCCTTTTGGTACCAAGCTTGGCCGGTTTCGAGATGTTTGACATTCACCGTGAACCAAGCGTTGGGCATTCCAGCCTCCGCGATGGCGGCATCAATAGCCATTCTAAGTTCCGCTTGGTCCCTCGTTTGGGCCGCTACTTCCAATACTGCCGTTGCAGAGGTTGCCAAAACCATAAAGGTCGCAAACCACAGGCCCATGAGTCCTAAACGGTTTTTAGGCAAACAAACTTGAGAAACGCTGGCCTTGATCATTTACTTAGGGAGTATTTGGGTTATTTCGGGATCTGGGTGCGCTTTTACAATAAAAACATGACTGGCATCGTCAAGATAAGCACTCGGCTTGACGTAAACGGTCCACGTGCTCAAGCCTGATTCTGCAAAAACAGAGTCTATAACACCCACTGGAAAACCGGGTTGAAAGATGGCTGAATGGCCACTGGTAACAACTTGATCTCCTTTGGCGATTTTAGCGGATAAAACAATGTGATTTAGTATAAGCCGGTTAAAACGCGTGCCCTCCCAGCTTACGATGCCATCTGAATTGGATGGATACACAGAAACAGGGGCAAAAAACTCGGTGTTCTGGTAGGTCATGACTTTGGAGTAATTCTCTGACACGAGCGTGACTTTACCGATAATACCCCTTGAATCAATCACGGCCATGTCAACCTCGACGCCCTTTTTAGATCCCGCGTCCAGCACAAGCAAGTTGCGCTCCTTTGTGATGTCTTTTGAGGTAACCCGAGCTGCAATCAATGCATAATCGAGGCTGTCCGAAAGCTCAAGTAACCCTTTAAGTGTTCGGTTTTCTGATTCGGCCGCTCGCATTAGCGCGACCTGATTGGACAACTCGATATTTTGCGTGCGCAGCGCTTCACTTTCTTCAAGGGCCCTAACGTATCGTCCCAGTCCGGAAAATACTTTTTCGACGGATGATGTGACCTCGAGAGAACGGGCCCTGAGCCCCCTAAGCATGGGTTCATTAGCCGTGAGAAGGACCACAACTGATACTATCAGGAGTCCTCCCACCAGCGCCCAGCCTCGTATCTGTTCCCACAATCGGTTCATTCCGCTTCCAAAAAGTACGCTCTAATCGTTGTTGGCACTGTCGCACCAGCTATCAAAATACGCGAGTATCCCTATGCCTAGCAACTCATTAGGAATCCGTTTAGTGTCTAAAATGGCGTTTCCCTGTAAATACCATAGCGATGCCGTTATTATTAGCCGCTTCGATCACTTCTTCATCTCGAATAGAGCCACCCGGCTGAATCGCCGCAATAGCGCCACTTTGCGCCGCTTCAAGCAGACCATCCGCAAAGGGGAAGAATGCATCCGAAGCAACAACACAGCCCTTAAAGTCCAGTTCTGATTTGGCTCCTTTACTAACGGCAATTTCGGAGGAATCAATGCGACTCATTTGACCGGCACCAACACCTATCGTTTGGCCATTCTTAACGTAAACAATGGCGTTACTTTTGACATTTTTAGCGACTCGCCAAGCAAAATCCAGGTCGCTCCATTCTTCGGCAGTGGGCTGACGCTTGGTAACCACCGTGCACCTGGCTTTCAATTCTTCAACCGTACCCAGCGAAGCATCCCTATCTTGCACCAAAAAGCCGCCCACTACGGATCGCACATCTTTCGTGGTATCTGTTGATGCCGAAGCCAATTGTTTAATCAGTCTGCGATTCTTTTTCTCACTCAAAAACTCCAGAACGCCTGCTTCAAACGCAGGCGCGATAATGATTTCGGTAAAAATCTGATCAATGGCTAACGCCGTTTTCATATCCAATGGCTGGTTGACCACCACAATACCTCCGAACGGAGACTGTCTATCGGTAGAAAAGGCTTTATGGTAGGCTTTCTCTAGTGATGGCCCCGTTCCGACACCACACGGGTTGGTGTGCTTTAGAATAGCTACGGTTGGCGCACCACCCTCAAACTCGGTTATCAGGGTGAGGGCGGCGTGGACATCAAGCAAATTATTGAACGACAGCTCTTTTCCGTGAAGCGTCGTGAAGAAGGGAGACGTGTCGCCGTACAATCCCGCTTCTTGATGTGGGTTCTCTCCATATCTCAGGGTTTGCTGCAAGGGGACCCGAACCGAAAACTCCTTTTGTCCGGTGAAATACCGCGTTACAGCGGCATCGTAATCCGCGGTGTGGGAAAACGCTGCGGTCGCAAGGTCTCTTCTGGTAGCCATACTTAGTCCACCCTGGTTTTCCTTCATTTCCCCTAAAATCGCGTCGTATTGCGAAGGAGAGGAAGCAACAGCCACATAAAAAAAGTTCTTAGCGGCTGCCCGAATCATGGTAGGCCCACCGATATCAATGTTTTCTATCGCAATGGCGTCGGTCACATCAGCGACAGCGGTGGCTTTTTCAAACGGATATAAATTGACGACTACAAGATCGATTTCCTGAATGCCCTGGCTTTTTAATTCAGTTAGATCGTCCACATCGGTTCGTCGCGCCAATAAACCTCCATGGATGGCCGGATGAAGGGTTTTAACCCGTCCGCCCAATATCTCGGGATACCCAGAAAGCGAATCGACCGAAATCACAGGAAGTCCTGCGTCGGAAAGCGCTTTTGCGGTTCCTCCAGTGGAGATTAATTCGACCCCGTGGCTATGAAGGCCCTTTGCAAATGCGACAATTCCAGACTTATCAAAAACAGATAACAAGGCACGCCTAATGGGATATAGATTGTTCGGTTCTGGAAGGTTTTTAACGGTAATCATGTTTAAATCAGTTATTTAGCAAAGATTTGCAGCGCCTTGGGATAAAGAGAGTGTTCTGTTTTTAACACGCGTGCTGCCAGTATTTCAGGCGTGTCGGTAGGGAATACCGGTACTTTTTCTTGTAAGACAATCGCACCCGTATCGTATTCGAGATCAACCAAATGAACGGTTGCACCCGATTCTGTCTCGCCGTTTTCCAATACCGCGACGTGCACATTTCTTCCGTACATCCCTTTTCCGCCAAATTTGGGTAAAAGTGCAGGATGAATATTGACAATCGCCCCTGGATATTGGGCGATCAGAAATCCCGGAACCAGCTTCATAAAACCAGCAAGGGCAATGAATGTAACCTTATGCTCTGCAAGGACTTGGAGCAATTCGTTGGGTTGATCAGGGCCCGGATAATCCTTCGGGAAGGAGGGAGGAAGCACGTGAACGGGAATCCCCAATGTTTCAGCCCGCTTAATTACGCCTGCACTGGGGTTACTGGCGACACACAAAACCACTTCAGCGGATAATTGTCCTGAGATGGTCGAATCGACAATAGATTGAAAATTGGAACCGCCTCCTGAGGCGAATATGGCAAGACGCATCAACGAATAGGTGAGATGCTTGAACGAAACGTGGTCAAAATGGAAGTCGTAACCTACGGATTAAATCACTGCGTAGTGGAAAAAACAGTATGAAAATCAGCTAATTACGGGCGATTCTAAGAGATTTAACGTGGCGGAGTGGGAGGAGCAAATTAGCTCGGCCTCAACACCTATCGGAAGGGCAATTTTAGCAGGAAAATGGCCGTACCGAAGCCCGATTGCCACAGGAATGCCTAATTCCGCAAAGTAGGATTCAAAAACTTGCTCCAGCGACCAGGTTGGGCGACCAGGCGATGATTCCGCCTCCGTAAACCCTCCCAAAACGACTCCGTTGAGTCGATCCAGTATGCCGGCAAGCTTTAATTGTGCCAGAAGCCCATCCACTCGATAGGGACTTTCGCCAATCTCTTCCAGAAACAAGAGGCTTCCGGTAAAATCGGGTAGGTGTTTCGAGCCACACATTTTTGCGATCAGAGACAAGTTACCACCCAGTAGTGTACCTCTGGTACGTCCCGAATTCAGTGTTGACAAGGGAAATTCAGGTGCATCCAGAGGGCCTGTCACATCCTGCCCACTCACTAAGCGTAAAAACTGGGCGCAATTCGACCCTTCAGGGTCAGGCCACTCTACGGCAACCATCGGTCCTGAAATACCAACCCACCCAGCGTGTTTGAATAAGGCGAGTTGAAGGGCCGTGATGTCTGAATAGCCAACCAGAAGTTTAGGATGGTTTCGGGCGGCCTCATAATCGATATGGTCCAACAGGCGAAGGCATCCATAACCGCCTCGCACGGCAATAAGCGTGTCGACTTCGTCGGAGCGTAGAAAATGATTAAATTCAGAAAGCCTCACTGCATCCGTTCCTGCCAGAAATCCTTCAGCTTCGTACGTTGGGCGGAATTGAATCGGGGAAAAACCGGCTTTTATCAGATTAGTTAAGCCCATTTCAAGCGACTCAACCGTTCGAGGTGCCGATGCAGGCGCAATGATCCCGATAGGAGCAGGAGAAATGAATGCTTTCGCTTTTCGCAGAAGATGAGGCATGAAATAAGTTGTCTAACTAGTCACAATATAGGAACGTTGCGGCCGTATCCCTCGTTGCTTTTTCCATATGATCCAGTTCGTCCCCGAATACTTCCCGCCTTTAGCGTCCATGCGATCGTTGGCGTTAGCCTCCGCGTTTCAAATGAATGCGGAGTCACCGTACGTGAAGCAGACATATCTCAATCGGACTCAGATTCGAACGCCTCAAGGGGCGCATTGGCTCACGATACCTGTTAAAAAGCTTCCTAGCGGTACGGCGTTAACGGAAATCGAAATTGATCCTTCTTCCTCATGGCGACAAGACCATACCAAAGGGTTGGTCTATAATTACGCCACGTCGCCCTATTTTGAATACTACGAGCCCGCAATTCGAGGCCTCATTGAAGCAGATTGGGTGTTTCTAAAGGATCTGACCGAAAAAACGACCCGATGGTGCATTACGACCCTTGGACTCGCTGTTTCTGAGGTGAATGCGGACTTCGTCGCCGATTCCGATTTGGAAAAAAGCGATACGGATGGAAATGGGCAACCAACGCCTTTTATGCACACCGAATACCGCCAAAATTTTGATGGTTTTGTTCCGGGCTTAAGTGTTTTAGACCTATTGTTCAATCACGGGCCCAATTCCAAAGGGATTTTGTTATTCGGCCGATGAGTCTCTGACGAAATTCCACGCCTCAATTTCAGACGGACGTCTGCTGTCCATAATGGCGCGAATTTCGGCCACAACTTCCGGATGATCGGCTGCAATATCATTTGTCTCATTGGGATCCGATTCGAGATCAAATAGCTGAACGGGGGCATTGTCCTGTTTCCGAATCTCTAAACGGATCCCTTTCCATTTGCCTTTTCGTACGGCTTGCATGCCGCCAAAAGCATGATATTCCCAGTACAAGGGTTTGCCTTCTTCGACGGATGAAGCTTCTCCTTTCAGCGTGCCGGCAATCGATGCCCCGTCGATTCCCTCTGGGACGGCCGCGCCGGTGATGTCCGCAAGGGTTGGCATAATGTCCCAAAAGGCCGAGATCTTGTCAGAAGTACTTCCAGCTGGGGTCACATTGGGCCATTTAACAATGAAAGGTACCTTGATGCCGCCTTCAAACACGGATCCTTTGAGCCCACGCATATCGCCAACGCTGTTAAAATAATCAGCATCCACGCCTTTGGAGTACGTCGTTCCATTATCTGATGAAAACATCACAATGGTGTTTTCAGCCAGTCCCAGTTCTTCCAAACGAGCCAAAAGGGTGCCGATATCTCGGTCCATTCGGGTAATCATAGCCGCATACGCCGCGTGAGGCCGAGGATGTGGCAAATACGATCCGCCAAGAAACGGTTCGGCGTCCATTGAATCAGGATACTCGTCCAGTGATTCCATAGGGACTTGAAGCGCTAGATGCGGTACCGGGGTCGCAAAAACCAATAGGAATGGGTTTTTTTGATTGGCATTCAAGAAACTGAGCGCGGCATCCAGCATTTTGTCCGGTGCGTAGTGTTCGCCGGAGAAACGATCGTAGTATTCTTGTTCGGTTGCAAACGGCTCATCAATTTTCTGGTGTGCTGCGAAATAGGCTTGACCTTCAAGGCTGTCGGGGCTCCCGTTCTGCCAGAGGTGCGTTGGATAATAATTGTGAGCCACGCGCTGACATAGATAGCCGTAGAACTCGTCAAAACCCTGGTTATTTGGATGGCCTTCCGAATCAGGCCCACCGAGGCCCCATTTTCCGACAAACCCTGTGGCGTAGCCTAAAGGCTTTAACATCTCGGCAATAGTAAACTCGGAAGCAAGTAGTGGAAGCTGTCCCTCGGGTTCGTTAGGACCCCAACCGCCCATCTCGAGATTGTCTCTGATGTATCCATTTCCCGTGTTTTTTCCAGTGAGCAACGTGCCTCTGGAAGGCGCGCAAACGGGGCTTCCAGAATAGTGCTGCGTAAATCGCATGCCTTCTTGGGCCAGTTGATCGAGGTTGGGCGTGCGAATAATCTTTTGACCGTACGACCCTAACTCGTTGTAGCCCAGGTCGTCAGCAAGAATGTAAATGATGTTTGGAGCGGGTTTCTCCGTTGAACATCCAGTCAGGAGCGAAATAAATACGGCGAGTAAAAGGGTGCGCTTCATGAATTGTATTTGTTCGTCATATAAATAAATGAGGACCTTATTGGGTCTTTTAAGACGTTTTCGTCAACGTCCGAAAGCTGCTTTACATACAAACAGGACGAGCCTGTTTTGTATTTACCAAGTTTGGACATAAGCTAGTTATAATGCTCAAAACCTGCCATTATATAGCAAGTAAGAGCCGTTTTCCGGGGTGAAAATCCGGTTATCATCCAGTCTCCCGATCGCCCCGAAGCGTAAACATAACGATAACTTCCAAAACCTACGATCGAAGTGCCCCAAATTGCAGGTTTATCCCCGGTTATTTCGGACATGATTTCGATGAGCCTTTCGGAATCCGCTGGTCGTGAAGCGGGTTCAACGTTTGCGATAAAATCGGCAACCGATGCGTCGTTTTTCTGGGTTTTGAGTTCTGCCATCTGCCAAACTTGATAGGTCTATTTTCTCAGAGATGGAAATATCCGACTGTATCGGGGTCAACGCAAACTAATGTGCCTAAAAGCTGGCACTTCCACCAAAAAATAAAGCCCTGACTAACTTTCGTTAACCAGGGCTTTTCTCGGCGGTCCGGACGAGACTCGAACTCGCGACCTCCTGCGTGACAGGCAGGCGTTCTAACCAACTGAACTACCGGACCATTTTTTCGAGAGCCGAAAAGATACGCTTTCTTTACGTCGCCTTGCAATACTTCGATTTTGAGGAAATCGTGTAGGAGCAAAGCCTTTTCGAGAAATCGAGGGTATTTTTCTTTTGAAGTAGCTCTTTTAGATAAAAAAAGGCACTTTTTTCGAAAAAGTGTGGTCAGGGAGGGAATTGAACCCCCGACACATGGATTTTCAGTCCATTGCTCTACCAACTGAGCTACCTGACCGGAGCCGACGAATATACGGTCTGAGCAGAACCGGAGTCAACTCAAGATTGACTCATATTACGGTTTCACGATCTGTTGACAATTAATCGTTCACTTTGGAACGGTGGGCACCCCACATCAACTTGTTTCTAAGCGTGGAAAAATAATCTTGATCTTCAAATCTGACCAAATTTACACGGTGTTTAGCTTTCTTGATGAAAACGCTGCCGTTTGCGAGTGCATTGGGGTGGTTAAACCCGTCCGTCGTAAAAACATGGGACTGATTTCGATTTAACAATTGAATTTCAATTTCAGAAGCATCAGAAATCACAATGGGCCGAACAGTAAGGGTATGCGGAGCGATAGGGCTGATCAGAATGGAATTACAGCCGGGCGCCATAATCGGACCGCCCAAAGCAAGGGAATAGGCGGTAGAACCGGTGGGTGTTGAAATCAAAAGTCCGTCGGCCCAGTAAGTATTTAGATGAATACCTCCAACTTTTACGTCAAAAGCTAACAATCCACTGTCACCCGAGCGCTGAAATGCAAATTCATTCAGTGCGAATCGCGCATCGAGTTGTTCGCCCGATCCCAGCGTAGCTTCTAAAACAATGCGTTCTTCTACTAAAAAGTCTCGATTCCGTATCTGTGCAACCCGGTCCTGAAGCTCAGACCCTTCGATTTGAGCCAAAAAGCCTAGCCGTCCGTGATTCACACCCAGAATTGGAATAGAACGTGGTCCTAATTCGCTCGCCGTGTTCAATAGCGTACCATCTCCTCCGAAGGAGATGATGAGTTCGGACATATCCCAGAAATCCGAAATGGTAGGAGCGATTTCATTGTCATCTAGCGAGAAATCACGCTCTCTGAGTCCCTGTGCGAGGTCGGGATGCACAACAAACTTAGTGTGGATGGTCCTGAGCGCGGCAAGAAGCTCAAAAACAGGCTTCCACAGGCCAGCTTTTTTAGTATTTCCAGTTATGCCAAGGAAAATGGGCATGGGGTTGTTCGAACAGCGTTGAAATTCTAAAACGATAGTGGACATCATGAATGTACAACCTATCTCCATTCAATCCACGCGAAGTAACGTTATGTACGGTTCCTGTTTGGGTCAAAATGGCGTAACGAATAACGTTGGGATGGCCCTACATGGTATGAAACGAGTCAAGTACAGCCAAATTAGAGGAAGCGCAACGTCGGGGATTGATGCCGTATCCGTTTGCGTAGAAACCAGCATTGTGGCAGGAATTCCTCGCCATACCATTGTCGGACTGCCGAATAATGCGGTCAAGGAAGCCCTGGACCGAATACGGGCCTCCATTTATGCATCGGGGTTCGAGATGCCTAAGGGCGCGGTTACCGTAAACCTTGCTCCGGCCGACATTCGAAAAGAAGGCACTCTGTATGACCTGCCCATCGCCATCGGCATTTTA
>JAURGV010000159.1 GCA_030833605.1 Rhodothermales bacterium | reverse complement strand
TGCCTACGCATACCAGGCTTACGCTAAACTAAAACGTGCTGGTGCGGCTTTCAGCCGCACCAGCACGCCAATAGATTCTCAACACGGAAAGGCTACTGAACGAGCCAGTCCGACGCTTCTTTCGCTACATCCCATGTACCCAGTAAACGGGTTTTAGGATCAACGATAATTTCCACAACTTCTTTGTCTTGAGCTACGTCGTAAACACCGGCCCACGCCTCTCCATCAACGATAGGCTGTTTTACCGTACTAATTTCACTCAAGGACCCGTCTGCAAAGCGGAACTGGACGTCTACCTCGGTTTCGAAAAGGTATTTTTCTTGCGTCTGACGAACGCCGTAGGTCACCCGACCATTTTCTTGAACCCATCGTACTTCAAAGTGCGGGATGCCACCTTGGCGTAACCACTGTTGGAAAAACCCTTCCAACTTCGTGTCTGACGCTTCTTCCAAGTGACGAATCAGGTCCAATGTGCTGGCGTTGAGATCCTGGTACTCTTCGTAATAGGAACGAATGCCACGATTATAATCGTCTACCCCAATTTTATCTCGAACCATATGCAGGATCCACGCCCCTTTCTGGTACATCATGGCCCCTGAAACATTATTTAGGTCCACTAAATTGTCTCGAACAACGGCAAAATCGTAGTCGTCTTTGTAGAAATTAACTACACGATTTCTGGCATCTTTTATCCCTTCAATAAAGTCGTCGTGGCCCCAGGCATGCTCCCGATACAACAACGTATAGTAGGTCGCAAAACCTTCGCTAAGCCATACATCGTTCCAATCCGCTTCGGTAACGGCATTACCAAACCATTGGTGAGCAATTTCATGGATGATCACAATTTGCCAGCGACGATCTCTATTTCCCGAAACAGAAGCTTCTGAATACGCGATGGCAGATGCAGCTTCCATCCCTCCCGAGGTCGCGTTCGACACGATGTTAGCCAGCTTTTCGTACGAATACGGACCAATCAAGTCGGTATAGTACTGAAGAACCTTTTTGGTTGGCTCGGCAAAGTCATAAAAACCAGCCTCTCGATCCTGACGAGCTACCCAGGTTTGGATCGACTTGCCATCAAATTCATCCACGTATTGAACAGCGAAATCGGAAACGCCCAACATATATAACCACGTGGCAATCGGAACCGAGTTTTTCCAATGGGTTAGCCGTTTACCATCTCCAAGTCCTGTTTCTTCCATCAAAAGCCCGTTGGATACCACTTGATATCGATCAGGAGCCGTGACAATGAATTCGCTCTTTGCTTTGTCGGACGGGTGGTCAACAGTTGGAAGCCAATTACGTACCCTAGACGACCAGTTGTCACTGAAAAAGGCACGGTCGCCATGCTTATTAGCATCGATCTTCAATCCGGAATTGGGAATCCCTGAATAGATAACCTGTACGCTAATCAATTCATTGGCTTTGGCTTCGCGAGGCAGAGTAATAAATAGTTGATCATCGCGGTGCTCGAACTGCACATTATCGCCGTCAAATACCACTTCTTCAACGGTCATCCCTTTTCCTTCGAGCGCTTCCGATTTTTGAATCAAGTCCAAACGCAACATGGTTTGACCGGCTGAAAGAAACCGCGCGTTGACCGTGGTCTTTCCTTCTACTATGTTGTTTTCGTCGTTTAGCTCTAGCTCAAAAACGTAGCCTTCAACGTCAATTCCGGGGTTTTTTGGGTAATTGTCAGTATATGCTGTTGAAAAAACAGCGGCTCCACTTTGAGCAAAAATATATTGGGGACCCAGAATTAGAAATCCCGCAAAAAGGATCACCGAAGCGAAATAATTACGGCTGGGCCTGAAAATAGCTGTCATACAATACATGGTTTGAGGTGGTAGTGTCTTCCGAGAGCAATTAGAACTTCAACACATAGGTTGCGCCGGCAACTGCATTGAATTCAATATAATGGGTATCAACCTTCTTAAAAGAGGCTTTCTTTCCGTCCCGAGTCATAGATTTTACCCCATCTACCCGAATTTTCAGACGACTTGAAAGTGCCGGCCGAAGCGTCGTTTGGGTCAATTTACCATCGGCCCACGTCAGATCTACTTCAACAGAACCCCGAGCTTTTAGTCCAGAAACAGCTCCAGCGCTCCATTCCGCAGGTAAAGCGGGCAGAAGGTCAATAAATCCTTGGTGAGACTGAACCAACATTTCAGCGATGGATGCGGCTCCACCGAAGTTAGCATCAACTTGTAACGTGCGTGAGCACAACGAGAACATATTCGGCAGCGAGGACTCCGTGAGTAGCGCTCGGAACTCGTGCAACGCATCGGCGGATGATTTTAATCGAGCCCACAAGCCCATCTTCCATCCGTACGACCAACCGCATCCGCCGGTACCTCGTCTGCGAATGGAAATTTCTGCTGCTTTGGCGAGTTCAGGCGTTGCCTCAGGGGTGATTTCACTGCCCGGATACAATCCCCAAAGATGCGACAAATGCCGATGGAGGGGCTCAACTTCGTCAAAATCTTCTATCCATTCCATTAATTGGCCATGTTTCCCTATCTGATTGGGCGCCAATCGTTTACGAACATCGTCAACTTCTTTGGCCATTTGCGCATCGACTCCAAGTGTTGCGGAAGCCTCCGTAAACATGCCAAATACTTCCCGGATAATCTGCATATCCATCGTTGGACCGATGGCTATGTTTCGGGCTTTCAAATAGATTCCACTCACCTCATCAAAGAACCGCTCATTTCCCGGGTAAGCAGGAAAGTTCTCCGGTGAGTTTGAAGGCGCCGTAACCATCCATCCATTGTCTGGATGTTCAACGAGAATGTCCATTAGAAATTCTGTCTGGCCCTTTAGTAGCGGATAAATGGCTTGTAACTCCTCTTTACTCTCACTGAACCTGTAATGGTCGAATAAATTGGTCATTATCCACGCCCCACCAACTGGCCAAGCACCCCAAGAAGGACCGTCCATCGGGGTTGCTGGTCGCCATAAATCTGTATTTTGGTGCAATACCCAGCCACGTGCATTCCAGTGTTCTTTAGCGGTTCGTGCACCGGTCACTGCGATTTCTTCCGTGAACGTTTCTAATGGCTCAATCAACTCGGAAAGATTCCCTGAATCGGCGGGCCAATAGTTCATCGGTAAGTTGATGTTTACCGTGTATTTACTATCCCAGGACGGATTTGGGCTATCGTTCCAAATACCTTGAAGGTTGGCCGGCTGCGTTCCTGGTCTGGAACTCGCAATCAATAAATAGCGACCAAATTGGTAGTACAGAGCGCCCAGATTAGGGTCTGGTTCTGTTTTAAAGCGCTCCAACCGTTTGTCGAGCGACATGGCAGTAACCGATGGATCACTAGCCAGATTGAAGGAAACACGTCTAAACCAGCTGCGATGTTCAGCCAAATGATCCGTTAGAATCTGATCATAGGTCCGTTCCGACATGTTGCTAAACGTTTCCGCGACACGCTTTTCAGGGTTGCCAGATACGTCTTTGTAGTTTACAAAGTTGGTGGCCGCTGCTAAGTAGATGGTAACTTCGTCGGCTTTTTCCGCATGTAAGGTTCGGTAGTCGACAAATATCTTACCACCCTTTGACGTAGCGTTAAGGCGCGCTTCGTACGTAAGCTGACCCTTAATGCCTAAATAATCCGAGTTTTTTCCCGTAATCCGTAAACCGTTGGGTTCAAGCCCATCCATTTGAAAATAGTCGGTCCCGTAATTCGAATGCGCGGGATTGCGTACGCCGTGCATATTGGCCGAAAACGTAATTTGCCCAGGTTTGTCAGCAGAAATCCGAATGACCATTACTTGGTCGACAGCACTTACGAAAACTTCCCTTTTGTACTGCACACCGTTCGAGGAAAATGAAGTTGTCGCAACAGCACGATCCAAATCCAATTCCCGGCGATAGTCTGCAATCTCACCTAACCCTTCGAATTTGAATAAAATATTGCCCATCGGCTGGTATTTCATCATCTCGTAGGGCTTACCCATCATGGTTCGACCAAAAACGTCGTGGGCCTTGTTGAACTCTCCGGCAAACATGAGCCTTCGTATTTCGGGAAGACCTTCATGGGCCCCTTCAACAACGGGATCGTAGGGACCACCAGACCACAACGTTTCTTCGTTAAACTGAATGCGTTCTTCCGTCGTCCCCCCAAATATCATCGCGCCCAATCGACCATTGCCGACAGGTAGGGTGTGGTTCCATTCGGCAGCTGGCGCATCAAAATGAAGTTGAAGACCAGAAAACGCACTCTCATGGCTATTCGTGGTACCGGTTTGAGCGTTAGCAGGAACCAGTACGAAGACAGCTATAAGTAATAAGGAATAAACTGATTTCATTAGTTTTGGCGAGCTGGGGTTAGGTTGTCGATCGTTTCAATTTTCATAGGCATGGGCCCTGGCGGCAATCCTCGCTCTGCTTTTTGAGTTTCCACCATGTTGCGAACGTCTTGCAATAAAGCGTGAGCATCGAATATTACGCCGTCTTTTATCGTGTATTTGATGCCGCCAATGCGCTCTACTTCACGGGTGTCATCGTTCAAACGAATCCATCCAGTCCCGTAAAGAACTTTGAGATTTTGAAGTGGGTTTTCGGGTAGAATAACCAAGTCCGCTTTTTTCCCCACCTGAATCGTACCGAGATCTTTATCTGCCCCGAGAGCCTCGGCCCCCATAATCGTGGCGCTTCGAATGACTTCCAACGGATGAAATCCCGCTTCCCTCATGTTTTCCATTTCCTGGATATAACCGAAACCATACAGGTTATAGATGTATCCCGAGTCAGAACCCAAGGTTACGCGACCGCCTCGATTTTTGTATTCATTAACGAACGTGAACCACAAATTGAAATTCTCTTTCCATTCCATTTCGTTTTCGGTGGTCCAATAAAACCAATAGGATCCGTGCGCATCCCGACTGGGTCGGTAATAATCCCAGAGTGCCGGCATGGTGTAGATGGCATGCCAATCGTTTCTGCTTTGCCGCATCAAATCCCGACTAGCCAGATAGGCGATAAAAGTTGGATCAATCGTAAAATCCATTGCCAATAGCGAATCCATGACCGCATTCCAGTGAGGGGAAAACGGTTTGGCCGCTTGTTTCCACAAGCGCCCCGCTTCGGCAAAACGATCGGCTTCGTTCGCATAATTATAGTCCAGCGGATACCGTTGAATCACTTTATCCTCAAAAAGAGCTTCGGGTAGTCCGTACCAGTGCTCCATGGAAGTAAGGCCCAAGCTAGCCGTTTTAAGCACATTCATTCGGGTCACGTCAAGTTGCGCGTGGTGTTCGGTAGCGCGCAGACCCTGTTTTTTAATCTCATCCAATGCCGCTGTCATGATTTCCGGTGCAGCTCCAAACAACTTTACTCCATCCGCTCCTTTCGATTTGACCCAGCGTACCCACTCACGAGCATCTTCTGGTGTAAGAATGGGGCGCCCAAATCCTTGACCAAACGTTGGATACGCAAAAATCCTAGGGGAAGTCGTTTTGTTCTCAGCGCTCAGTTTTTGTAGCTCTAGAATCCAGTCGACTCCTTTTGCCCCGACAACTCTGGTGGTTGTTATTCCGTGCGCCAACCACAGTTTTAATACATATTCTAACGGTACACCCTGCCCTGAATCTATGGTGTGCGGATGCCCATGCATGTCAATAAATCCCGGCAGCACATACATCCCTTCGGCATCTATTTCTCGGGTACCAGCAGCGGGTCTTCTGGTTGGATCAATCGGGAGGCCGGGATTTCCAACACCCCGAA
>JAURGV010000158.1 GCA_030833605.1 Rhodothermales bacterium | reverse complement strand
CATCGCCCGAGATGCCCGCCTGCTTTTCGACCCAATACGTCACCTTGTTCTTGCCGTAGCGCAAGATGTCGTCCTTGGCCGTTTGCTCAATCATGGCGTCCCGAGCCGATAAGCCCGCTGGGATTTTGAGCAGACTCGACGCTTTGAGTCGTTGTAGAGAGGAATACCCACCCCAAATATTTTCGCCCAAGCCCCAGCCAGTAGACAGCACGTGGTCTCCCCTGTTAAAATCAGGACTTTCCGACGATTCTACTACGCCAGCCAAGTCAATACCAGGGACAAAGGGGAAATCGCCTCTAATTATTTTCCCGGTATTGGTCACCGCCAACGCATCTTTATAATTGATGCCACTCCATGAAACGCGTACAACAACGTCCCCTTCATTTTTCAGGTTACTTAGAGGTAAGGTTTCGACCTTCGCCGAAAACGAAGGCTCATTGCGCAGTAACAATGCCTGAAATTGGGTCATTAGTTCCTTTTTCAATTAGTGTTAAGGTCAGTTTGGTCGAACAAGGGCTCCAGCTCAATAATATTCTGTTTCACTTTATCCAACCACACATCTTCCGCATTTTCGCTGCCCCTCAAATACATAAACGTGCCTTCTGTACCATCGGCTCGAATGAGTAATTGGCCCGACAAATCCGACCACCTCGACCGAAATGCACCTTGCCAATGGAGTTCAAACTCGGCAGAATATTGCTTCTGAAGCGCTTCATAGCGCCATTCATTTATGAAAACATAGGCTCTTTGAGATCCAAACCGACCTTCGACTTTATCTAAAATCTGTGCGCCGGCCAACTCGACTAACTGCTGCACCTCGCCGTAACGCTCTTCCTCCGATTTGGAACGCAAAACAAATCGTTCCGAAGCAACCAAGGGCGACTGACTTCCGGTTTCGGCATGAAGCTCAAAAAATACAACGGCAGAATCGGCGTCCATCAACGCAGATTGTATCTGATATCGCACGTTGCGATAACCTTCGAATCGGCTCAAATCAAACGTGGTTTCTGATCGATTAATTGGAATGCGCACATAGTCTGTTGGCGCCCCCTCCCCATAGACGACCACCGAGAGAGGCTTTCCACTTGGTTTTCGAATCAATTCCCAATCATCCGTCCCATATATCTGACGGTAAAGCGTTGAGGCCAGCTCTATAAATCCCTTTTGGAATGCTGGAGGATCCAAGGGAAAATCTACCGTATAGTCCGCGCCCACTTTCTTCGGAGAGGCATAAACAATGCGCAGATCACACGCAGACTGCCCTTCAAAGTGTGCACACACCTCGACCCGAAGCGCTTCCCGGTGTTCTAGTTGTCTATCGGGAATCGGTATGGAAGGCTGATCACCCACATACAACGTATCAAAATTAGAACCAAACACGGTATATACACGTGTTTCTGGAATAACGGGGGTTGCTACAGATAGTCGATTTACAGAAGCGAAATCGACCCGCACAAACAGCGAGTCCCACGATGTCTGATCTACTTCAAAGGAGGCGACTACAAAGGACGGCTTGGAGCCACAACCGAAGGCGAATCCACACGCTAAAAGCAAAACAATTATGTTAATCTTCCACCCTTTCATTTAAGCCCCTAGCTCTAGATTCAAATGCCCCAGCGCCACGGCTCTATAAAATGCGCCAATATGTAATCCATGAACCATCCTTCCATTTAAAATCGCGTGATGAACTTCAACGGGTGTCATGTTTACGAGAGTTAAATCTTCGGTTTCATCCAAGTTTTGTTGGCCCACTTTGGTCGCTTTACCCCCAAAAAAGGCATAGGCCGCGTTGTTGTGTCGAGACGGGTCTTCAATGAGTGGCCCAAAGGCAACGATATCGGACGCTTCGTAGCCCGTTTCTTCTCTAAACTCCCGAACCGCACCATGAAGAGGTGTTTCTCCCTTTTCCAACATGCCCGACGGGAATTCCAAACTTAAACGTCCGATTCCATGACGGTATTGTTCAACAAGGACCAATTTGGACGATTCGTCCAAGGCCAGCACCATGGTCCAGTCTGGATATTCAAGAACGTGAAATTCTTCTATTTCTTTCCCGGAAGGCAAAATAACGTGGTCTTGTCTGACTTTGAGCCACCAACGGTCCAGGATATACTTGCTTGACCGCGTAACCCAATACTTTGATTTTGCAGATTCCATGGTTTTAGCTCGAGAAAGAATAAAGGAACGGATGTTCAGAAAAGCCGATTCCGAATAAGATTTTCCGAAGTCCGCAACGGAACCTAACCCATCGAACTATATTCCGTTCAATGAAAGCTATCCGAATATGGAGCAAGACGCTTTTATTTGTGCTACAGATTGTAGATTCTGTTGGCATTATTCTTTATCCGTTTGAACGAAATTATGAATCAATCTCAGGCATCCACCGCATTGGACATTACCCAAAATGGAGACTTTTTACCCATAAACGGGACTGATTATGTTGAGTTTTATGTCGGTAATGCCAAACAATCGGCTCATTTCTATCGATCAGCCTTTGGATTCCAGATTGTCGCCTACGCGGGTCTAGAAACCGGTGTACGCGACAAAACAAGCTACGTTTTACAGCAGGGTAAAATTAGATTTGTTTTAAGCACGGCTTTACACCCCGATTCAGAGATTGCACAACATGTTCTAAAGCATGGCGATGGGGTAAAAGACCTTGCCCTTTGGGTAGATGATGCGACCAGTGCTTACGAGGAAACGGTAAAGCGCGGTGCCATTTCGGTCCGAAAACCCACAACCATGTCGGATGAATTTGGGTCAGTTGTGCTATCCGCCATTCAGACGTACGGAGAAACCATCCACACGTTTGTGGAACGCAAAAACTACAACGGGATTTTTCTCCCTGGTTTTATTGCTGTCGACAAACCAGAATATTGCCCTGAAGAAGTTGGACTTCGGTATGTGGATCATTGCGTCGGCAACGTCTATTTGGGTGAGATGGATGAATATGTTGAATTTTATGCCCATGTGATGGGTTTTAGAAATCTTAGATCGTTTGACGACAAAGACATTTCGACCGAATACACGGCGTTGATGTCAAAAGTAATGGCCAATGGCAATGATCGGATTAAATTTCCTCTCAATGAGCCCGCAGCCGGCCGGAAAAAAAGCCAAATCGAAGAATATCTAGATTTCTACCACGGCCAAGGCGTCCAGCACATCGCCATGGCGACCAACAATATTATCGAAACGGTTAGTGCCTTAAAAGCCCGCGGTGTTGATTTTCTGTATGTCCCGGATGAGTATTACGACGATGTCCTAGACCGGGTTGGAACGATCGACGAAGATCTAGCTCCCCTAAAAGATCTTGGTATTCTGATTGATCGTGATGATGAAGGATACTTGCTGCAGATTTTCACCAAGCCCGTTCAGGATCGCCCCACGGTATTTTTCGAAATTATCCAACGCAAAGGAGCTCGCTCGTTTGGAAAAGGAAATTTCAAAGCGCTTTTTGAGTCTATCGAGCGCGAACAGGCCAAACGCGGTAATCTATAACCGATTATTATTCGCAGAATAAAATGCCACACTACGTGAAAATGGGGTCCATTCCCCAAAAAAGACATACCCAATTCAGAAAACCTGACGGCTCACTGTATAGTGAGGAAGTCATTGGTGCAGAAGGATTTAGCGGCATTTCTTCCATCGCTTATCATGTCCATCCTCCAACCGTTGTCGATAAGGTATTAGCTCCGATTCCTTTTGGACCAGAGTACGTCGACTTGGATTTTTTGAGGCATCGTCACGTTAAGGGCGCGGCCATGCCCAGCAAGGGTGCTTGGTTAGAATCCCGCAATTATGTAATGGGAAATGCAGACGTTCGTCTTGCACTTTGCTCTCCTACTGAGCCGATGAATTATTTCTACCGCAATGCTATCGCGGATGAAATGGTGTTCATTCACGATGGTGAAGGCGTCTTGGAAAGCCCCTTTGGAAACGTTCCGTTTAAGAAGGGCGATTATGTCCATATTCCTCGCACCATCACGCACCGGTGGGTATTTACCGACGCCCCAAAGCGGGTCCTGGTAATCGAGTCATTTTCGGAGATTACTTATCCCAAGCGATACTGCAACGATTCGGGGCAATTACTCGAGCACTCTCCTTTCTGTGAAAGGGATATTCGGCCACCAACTGAACTTGTAACGCACGAAGAATCCGGAGCATTCGAAGTTAGAATTGCAAAGCACGGCTATCTACATCCGATTGTTTTCCGTCATCATCCGTTTGATTTCGTTGGCTGGGACGGTTACATGTACCCTTATGCGACGTCTATCAACGACTTTGAACCCATTACGGGACGCATTCACCAACCGCCGCCAGCCCACCAGCACTTTTCAGGTCGCAATTTTGTGATCTGTTCTTTTGTGCCGCGGCTGTACGACTACCATCCTCAGTCCATTCCTGCGCCGTACAACCACTCCAACATCGATTCCGATGAAGTGCTTTACTATGCAGAAGGTGACTTCATGAGTAGAAGAAATATCGACCGAGGATCGTTTACGCTCCATCCAGGAGGTATCGCGCACGGACCTCACCCAGGAACAGTCGAGGCATCCATCGGGAAAACCCGAACCGATGAATTGGCTGTAATGGTTGATACCTTCAAACCACTCCACATGACCAAATCGGCGGTGGAATTTGAGGATTCAGACTATATGCTGTCTTGGCGACCCGAGATCTATTAGGCGTTAGCGCGTAATAATAGGTGTTGCTTTGTCGTGGGTTACGCAGAATAACTCACGGCCATGAACGCCATCCTGGGCAGAGAAACAAACCTGATTGTTTAACACGCCGTAGTCGTTCGGCGTTGATCCGTTGGGTCCCGGCCAAATATCCATCAACATTTCGGATGTCTGTCCATCGGTACGCCATACTTCCACGCCGTACTGCTCCGAACGAGCTGAAAAATAGATCCAGGTATCATCCAGCGCCGTAAACGCGTGTGGGTCTGATCCCTGTGATCCCGTTTCGAGGTCGCCAACCATGCGTACTCCTGTCGCTTCCGACCACATCCATAATTCGAGTCCATGTTCTCCATCATCGGCTGAGAAGTACAGCTTGTCCCCGAAAACAAAGTCTTGTTCTGGGCCTGAACTTCTTTCACCCGGACGAATATCCGCTAGAAGTTCGGGTGATCCACCTTCTTTGATGCTAAACAACTCAACACCGGTCTCAGGGGTATTGGCGACAAACAACAATCGATCACCAATTACTTTTAAATCCCGCGGTGACGAGCTTTCTGTGCCCGGAATGAGATCTCCAGCCGCAGTTACGGTAGAACCATCGAATTGAAACAGCTCTATGCCGGTCTCGGGATGGTAGGCGGAAAAATATAGATTAGAGCCCAAACGGGTAATTTCCAATGGCCTTGAGCCATTGCTTCCCGGGTTTAAATCCGATACCAAGACCACCGAATTGCCATCATAACTGAACAATTCCGTTCCATACTCTTCGCGTTCAGCAGAAAAATAAACGACGCCATTGAGTTCTTCGAATCCTCTAGGATTTGAACTTCCTGATCCTTCGTTAAGATCAGCCACCAAGGTTACGGCCGATTCGTCCCATTGCCATAATTCAAATCCCGAAACTTGATCGTTCGCGGCAAAAACTAAACGGTCACCAAAAGCAAATAGGGAAGTAGGCCGAGAACTACCTCGGTCACCACCGATATCTTTGACCAGTTTAGCTTTATCGCCTTCTAGCATAAATAATTCACGACCATATTCTTCTTGAAGGGC
>JAURGV010000157.1 GCA_030833605.1 Rhodothermales bacterium | reverse complement strand
TCTGTTTATCTTGAAGCTACATGTCATAGTTGAGCGCATCGACGTCCGAAAGCGAGAAGAATGGGGTATTTTGATTCATCTGTGAGTTACGGTATCGACAAAACAGGGTGGATCTAAAGAGAAAAATGTATTTTTGGGCCAACGCGAATATCTTTTTGTATTGAAAACGGAAATAATGCCAGAGCGATCAAACCAAACCATGGACGACAACTATCCGCTTGATGCAAATCAGCTCGCGCATTATGCCCAAAATCAATGCATAAAGCTGAAAAATGTACTCACCGAGTATGAAATACAGCATTACAACAAAGCCATTTCTGCCAAGGTCGATGCACTGAATGTTGAAAAGCGACCACTAAACGAACGCGATACCTATGGAAAAGCGTTTATTCAGATTACCAATCTCTGGCAACGGGACGATGCCATTAAGTCGTTGGTATTCAGTAAACGATTGGCATCGATTGCCGCTGCTTTGATGCAGGTAGATTCCGTTCGATTATACCATGATCAGGCCTTGTTCAAAGAAGCAGGGGGTGGGTATACGCCGTGGCACGCTGATCAATATTATTGGCCGCTTGCTTCGGATAAGTCGATTACTGCGTGGATTCCCCTCCAAAAAACTTCCTTGGAGATGGGGGCTTTAGAATTTAGCGCAGGCAGTCACGAACTCAGAGACGGGCGTAATTTAGCGATAAGCGACGACAGCGAGGACGCGATTCAGCGAGCCCTTTCAAGCAACCGCTATCGCCACATTATTGAACCCTTTGACGTGGGAGAAGTGAGCTTTCATGCCGGCTGGACTTTTCACAGGGCGTCGCCCAATCAAACCGATCAAACACGTAAGGTGATGTGCATCATTTATCTCGATGGTGAAATGAGGCTCGCGAAGCCCATCAATGAGCATCAGCAGCTCGATTGGGACGTGTGGTGCCCAGGCGTTCAGGTAGGAGAAATCATTGATTCACCTTTAAATCCTGTTTTATTCAAGCGACCTTAAAAATCCTAATCGGACTCACTGAGTATTATGGCTTTAACTCTTCCAAATCCGTACCCGAAAATGAAACGCCTTTCTATTCTTTTCTTATTTATTGTTTTTGCGGCTAACACGATTAACGCTCAAAGTATTCAGAATCGGTCAATTAAGGGACTTGATGCTACTGGTGATGCTGTTGTGTACTTCAGTGTCGAAACTGGCGAAATTATTCCAGCCGAGGCAGCGGCTTTCGGCGGTTGGGATATTGGATTCCAAGGCACCACCATCCTAGTAAACGGGGAAGCCCAGTACGTTGAAAGCAAATACGATGCGCTTACTGAGGCTCCAGCCGAAGGGTATTTAGCCGAAGAGTCAGGCCCAGTGACGTTACCAACAGGTGACAAAGGGTGGTTCAACTACGATTTTAATACCCATGTGATTTCGCCCGTCGCCAACCGCATCTTGGTTTTGAAGAACAAAAAAGGCCTTTTCACCAAGCTAGAAATATTAGACTATTACAAAGTCACTTTCGGCGAAAATGGACCAGCCCCTGCGCCTCGGTATTACACCTTCCGTTATACCACGCAAGCTAATGGTACACAACGGTTTACTGAATAATAACAGGCTTTGAAACGCTGCCATTCCTAGTGTAAAGGCGGATGAAATACGCCCCGGACGGGATCTGTTGCGTATCGAGTACCAATTCAGTTCGCCCCGTCTCGGTCATAATAGGCTGCCATTCCTTAACGACCTTTCCAATTAGATTGACCAACGAAACTTGCAGAAGTTGGGGCTGGTTTGCTTGGATGGATACATTGGCCACGTTTGTCACGGGATTCGGAAAGATGCCCTCGATATCGAATGTCGTCGGCACATCACCTGTTTTTTCTGAACCGGTGGATTGACTCGCAAGCGGATAAAGGTTGAGATTTAGGCCATCAAAAAAAGCCAACCGATTGGGGATAGTTTGTTCAATGGTTGATATGGTGGCATTGGTCAATCGATCGCGCTTGAATTTAAGCGCCAAGTAGAAGATGAAGCTTTCGGCGACATCTTCCCGAGTAGGATTATCTCTCGCATACGTGGAAATGAACGTGGGATCGGCCGTCTGCGCTTGAAGCCAACCCGCGCTCGCTGCGTAATCCAAGTCAAGTGACGTGTGGGATGCCTCATGAATCAACGTTTCTTCCAATATTCCGGACGAAAGGTAAATGGAAGACTGCCCGGTATGAATCAGAATACTTCGGTTTCCTCCGCCAAACGGTTGGACCCCTTGATGAATCCACAGCGCATCCACATCTTTCCGAAGAACAGTGGGCAGTTGACCAACGTACCGGGCATAAAATTCCGCAGTCGTTCGAGCCACGTCAACGCTTCCAAACTCAGGGTTTATTTGGACATCGATCGTTAACCCATCATCGTAAGAGGCCTTAAAGATGTAGGCATAGGTCGTCGCCCAGTTGCTGATACGTCGGTCATACATTACGACCATTTTCTGCCCGGCATCTTGTAGACCCGAATAGGTAGTTGGGTCGGTAGGCGTAATAATTTCACTACTGACGAAAATCGTCCCGGAGTATGGCGGGTTTTGCCCATAAGAAGCGGGTATCCTGATGAACATCGGGAGCAACAAAAACAAAATGGAACGCTTCATAATTACCAAAATGTGATGCCTTGTAGCAAAAAAAGACGGAATGGAGAGACGGGTTATTGACGGCCCATAATGTCGTCGATTTCCGTTCGGTCGCCGTTGAGCTCCCAATTAATTAATGAAACGGGGATCATACCCGAATTATTGAACTCATCCATGAAATTGTAAACGGTAAACGTGTTTTCGCGTTGACGGGCGTATTCAGCCAGTAGTTTTTCAATTTCAATTTTCCCGATGACGTAGCTCTCCCCATATGCAGGCTGGCGAAGGTAGAAATGTTGTTCGTGTTGAATAGTGCTACCGTTCCACGGGAGGTATCCCCGGGGCGTCCACTTGTCGGCAAATCGAGCGGCTTCCTCAAGGTTCATTTCATTTCCGTGTTGATACAGCCCGCCAAGCGCACGAGCGGCTCGTTGCGCCAATAAAATCCACACCAATTCTCTGGCTTGAGGCCTGTTGTCGAACAATCCAGCATGCATCATCATTTCTTCCATTCCAGTAGCCATGCCCTCGGCTCGGCCATCAAAGATGTTATACCAAAGCGGGGTTTGTCGAATGGGGCTGGCGTGCGGCTCTTCCCGCATTCGCGCCAAATCAAACCAGTGATTACCATGGGTGCGCATGGGTAACTCGTCTCGGTAGTTGATTTCGTCAAAAAAGCCCCTCAAACCGCGCGATGGACTAAATTTACCAATACGTTCCCTCAAAGCTTGGTCCATATAGGCTTTGATTGGAAGAATTTCTTCTTCTTCTAGGAAAGCCATGTATTCGTCTACTGCGCCATTTAGCCGCCTATTATACTCACGCTCGGTGTCGATTTTCTGTAGATTGGGGAGGCGACGATTGCGATTTTCTTCAAGCCTAAGTGCTGTATGAGCGCGTGCAAGCTCGCGTTTTACGAGAACGACTTCTTCTTCCCACGTTAAATTAACGTAGTGGATGTTTTTGAGCGCCCAGGTATAATGTTCTTTCCCTACTCCAGAAGGAGCGTTTTTACCGGGGGCTTGAGCTTCTAGCCATTCAGCGAATTCATCAGATGCTTTTTGGGCTTGGCGAACCGAAGTGGCCAGAGCGGAATGGTTACGCGTTATTTCGTTGGAAAACGCATCTAATGCGTCGGATTGCTCGCGAATGCTTTGAATTCCTTTAAGCCAGAGATCGCGCGCATTGCCTGTCAGGTTAACACGAGCTTGTTCATATAGCGCAGGTATGATATCCAACCCGGCTTTGATTTCGTCGGCATCAGCTCGGCTGAGCGGATATTCATAGTACGCAGCCTGAATCGAGCCTTCAATCATTGGGCCTTCTCGATTCGGAACATCCGTAAAATCGGGGTAAAAATACACGTAGTAAGCAGGATCACGCTCCCAAGGTCTCAATACCCTGTGGTCGAAATCTAACCCATTCATTTCAGCACGTACCAAATGCCAATCAATTTGGGCTGAAACGGACCATTCGTTCTTCGGAAATTTGTTCAAGCGCCGCTGCCAAGAAGCCAATTGTTTGTGTTGCGCTTTCATGGTCTCCGCTGAAAAATCAGGGACACCATCAACAGCAGGTGCTTTTCGAAATGCTCGCCATTCTTCAAAAAACTCCGCCATACCATTGTAGGCAGATCCTTGATTGTCTTTGCTGGTAAAGTTTATTCCTGAACAACCCCCTAGCAAAAGGCTCAGCAGCGCAATCGAGAGTATGCGTTCAATGGAATATTTGGTTGATGAGATCATGGCAGTGGTTATTGAATGACTAATTTTGCTGTGGCTGATCACCGTGTAAGGTGTAACTGCTCATTTTATAGGCTATATCCATAGCGCGTTTAACGCGGGAGTCAGGTCGCTTAACAGACGTAACATACGATACAATCGATCGCTGCATTCCTGGCGTCATGTTTTTAAATCGGACCGAGGCCCCTTCGTCCATCGAGAAGGCTTCGTGCAGTTCTTGTGGGACATCAATTTTATCCGGTTCTGGATCGGAATACACTTTCGCTAAGACCATGTCTCCCAACTTGATACCCATTCGACGAAGGATAGGTAGGCCAATTACAAAAAAAAATGGTGTCTCGGAGGACGTATGAATGGCTCTGTTTTCCTCAACGCCATTAACCGATAAAATTACGCGCCTAGTTCCTGACTCCATCAAAGACCGAGCGATATCGTCCGGAATCGGCATAAAATGATACCGCATGCCGTGATCCTGCTTAAGGATCGGAGCTGGAAACTCAAAAATGGACGATTTAGAGGTCATTTACTCAGCCAAAACTTGGTCCAGGAGTTGTGCCAAGCGAACCCCAGCCTGTTTAATCCGAGTCTCCAAGGTGCGAATATGCGCATCGTAATAAGCTTGCCCAACTTCGGAGCCGGCGGTATCGTAAGCCGACAAAGAGATAATGGCAAAGGATTCTTCCACCCACGTAACGGGATTCAAATTGACCCAATCGCGTCGGTTTTCATCCGTAATCTGGAAGTAGAGCACTGACGCATAATCCACCCATGGCTTACCAGTATGATCTAGCAGGCCGTAATCCCACATGCCATGCATATTGGCGGGCTTGCCGAAAAGGGTGATCTTAGTGTCGTTTCCGCCCCGGTCATCGCCATATCCAGCATGCATAGGTTGGTGTACATCGCCTACGAAATGGGATAAAAATTTGAGGCTGATCAGACGTTCCGTCTTAGATTTCGACGTGTCTTTCAGGCCCTGAAGTGATTCCTCAATCCCTTCAACCACACAAAACGTTTCTCCACAGTCCCGGGCAAGGTCAAACGCCGTCGCCCCTCTGGGTAAATTAACGTAATGGGCGGTGGACCAACGGTCGTATTGAGGGTCTTTACCTCTAACATCGTCTGCCCAAAGACAACTTTCCATGAACCGTTCGTAGGTTACGTCTGCATCCAAAAAGGTGGAAATTGCCTTTCGCGTTTCGGTCTTCATTTCCCACCAGGCAATTGAACAAACCATTTTGTGTCCATCCCAACCCCATCGGTATTCCGGAGAGGCGTTGGGTATGTAGCGCTGTTGAACGACCTGCGCATCGGTTTTTTGCGCGATCAACTCAACGGCCGAATGGGTCGGCGTGGTGAAAGCGAGGAATGAAAGGAGTAGAGCAATCATAATTGTTGTTATTTG
>JAURGV010000156.1 GCA_030833605.1 Rhodothermales bacterium | reverse complement strand
CAGCGGCAGGATCAAACAAGCCCCTTCCTGGATGGGTAAGTCCGGTTTAGAGTGGCTTTTCCGGTTAACGATGGAGCCCAAACGCTTGTGGAGACGATATGCAGTCCATAATCCTAGGTTTATGGTCCGGGCATTCTGGCAATTGGTGCATAAACAGCGCTCTAGTTTGGCCACGTTTTTTGCTTTGGTCCTATTACTTCCGATGATATTGGGACTTTCGAGTCCGCATCCGCAAGGACCGACTCAGCTGGCTTCATCCCCTTCGACGTATTGGGTTAGTCAGCATCATCCTGACGCGTCGGATTACAATATTGGCTCCCGTGAACAGCCTTTTTTGACCATAACCGGAGCGCTCTATAACAACGATTTGGCCCCCGGTGACACTATTTATGTTGAAACGGGAATCTATCGAGAGGAATTGCGGCCTCAAAAAGGCGGAACCGGCCCAGAAAGCCGCATTGCTATTGCCGGTGTTGAAGGGCACGATGTAACTGTTTCTGGCGCAGACCTTTATGGGACACCAGATCGGCTGGATGACACGAAATGGGTCGTGAATAACTATTTCCCTCTGGGTTTTTATGGAACGGGCACAACCTATGAACGGGAATTAATGATTGCCGATGGCATCGTGTTACGTCCTGTGTTCAATATCGCGGATCTCACCGACCAAACTTTTTTTGTAGAACGACACAGCGCTTCAAAAGCGACCATTTATCTAAATACCGGCAGTTCGACACCTCCGCAATTGGAAATCGCGAAGAGAGGTTCGTTGTTTAAGCCGGGCAACGCTTACACGGGGTGCGACGACCTCAGCGCTCCCGGTTGGTATCACCTCAAAAACATTCGCTTCATTCATGCGGCGAATCAAGCGCAATCTGGCGCCATTTGCTTGGGATCCGAAGGGAGCATTGTAGAGAATGTGCGAGCGGATTGGAATAATGGAGTTGGAGTGGTGGTGTATGGCCAGAATCATGAAATTCGCAATTCAACGGCCAATCACAATGGCCAAGCAGGGATAAACGGAACCTGTGACGGCTGTTTGCTATCAGGAAATGAAACCTCTTTTAACAATTGGGTTGGACACGATCCGTTTTGGGAGTCTGGTGGAGGGAAATGGATTGCATCCAAAAACTTGACCATTCGGTACCATACCTCTCTTTCTAATAACGGGCCCGGCATTTGGCTAGACGGCAATAATTATGGGGTCCGGATTGAGTATTCCAAGTTTGACCATAACGCGATCGCCGGTGTCTTTGTAGAATTACAAAGCGAAAACGTTTTGGTAGAGCACACATCCATTTCGAATACGAACCGAATAGGTTGGGCAGGCGCAGGTGTATTAATACAAGCTGCGGGAGGAGTAACCGTTCAATCCAGCCACATTTTCAACAATGACGGTGCGGGAATCTGGATTCGATCCGACAGCAGATATGAAGGTGGGTACAACCGATTCGTTTTAAACCACCTTGAATCCAACGGCATGGACCCTGGGCCGGACTTTGCCGACTACCAAATTGAGTCTTTAGATCCGATTCACTTGTGCTCTAATCAAATAGTTCAGCTTGAAAGATCCGATCAAGTTGAATCGTTTGATTTTGAAATTGCGGAACCTTACGAGCGAATAAAGGGGCAAGACGTGTCCAACTACTTATGTCTCGTTAAATATTAAACCCGATCGTTCTGAGACTCACAATCTCGGTTTCGATGTTAAAATCACTTTTTTAGCCCGTTTCTCAAGACGAGCTGAGTTTGGTACGATAACTGTGATAGACACAGCAATCCAATCATCCTGAATATTTCGAACTGTATGCAAATTGTAGTAAATCGCTCCTCTAGGAAAAAAATTGGGTCCGATTGTTTGCTAGAAAACATCGAAATATCCGACCATATGATTGGTGAGTCGGTGCTTGCCCATCGTTCTCGTGGACATCATGCTTCGGCATTGCGATTTGAGTACAGAAGATTCTACAACACGGCAGCTTTGGTTTTGGGCGATATTTTCGCGTTGACCGCTGTTTTATTCATCTCCGGTTCCATTCGTCATTCGCTATTTGGAGAGCCCCTCACCCAGTGGTGGATTGAAATTATTGTACCGCTTTGGTTAATAGTGGCCTCCGTTTATCGTTTATACCCAGGTTGGGGACTTGGCGCTGTTGAGGAACTCCGAAGACAAGCCCTCAGCCTTGGAATTGTCTTTTCCATGGCGCTCGTTTTCTTTTTCTGGGCGCAACTCGGCTCATTGACGAGTCGCTTTATGCTGACGGTTACCTTTGGTTTGGCGTTGATCTTGATCCCTGCGATTCGCAAAGTTGTTAAATCTATTCTTATTAAGGGCAATCAATACGGACTCCCTGTCGTGATTTATGGCGCCGAGCAAGAAGGGCGCGATTTGGTAAAACATCTGGAAGCCGAAAAAGGATTGGGATACAAGCCAATCGCTTTTCTAGACGACCATCCCTCCTATTGGGGTGCTCACATCAAAGGAATTCCAGTATTAGGTGATACCAATTTGGTGTTACCAGACGCACAAGTGGCCATTTTAGCCATGAACAATGTTGAACCAGAGTATCGTCAACACTTGCTGGAAGGTCCCCTATCGTATTACCGAAACGTGATCATCATTCCCGACCTTCGGGAGCTACCCTCTCTTTGGGTAGGTACGGTAGACATGGGTGGAACGCTTGGATTGCGTATCGAAATGAATTTGGCAGATCCTATTGCACGTTTCACAAAGAGGACGTTTGACCTAGGTGCGACCCTTATTTCTGCGATCTTTTGGGTTCCTTTGGTAGCCGCATTGGCGGGTTTAATTTGGCTAGGCGTTCGAAAAAATCCATTCTTCCTCCAGAAGCGAATGGGGCTGCATGGAAAAGAATTCTTTACCTGGAAATTCAGAACGATGGTCCCCGATGCAGAATCGGTATTACAGCAAGCTTTTGAGACCAATCCTGAACTCAAAACAGAGTGGGAACGAGATTTCAAGCTCAAAAAAGACCCTCGCATAACCCCTTTGGGACACTTTTTGCGCCGGTTTTCTCTGGATGAAATTCCCCAACTGATCAATGTCCTCAAAGGAGACATGTCGCTTGTGGGTCCTCGCCCGTTGCCAGCCTATCATGAGGATGAGCTTGACCTGAAAATTACTTCCTTACGACGCAGGATTCGCCCCGGCATGACCGGAATGTGGCAAGTTTCGGGTAGATCCGATTCAGGAACCGACGGAATGGAAATGTTTGACTCCTATTATGTAAGAAATTGGTCCATTTGGCTGGATGTAGTGGTATTGGTTCGCACATTTAGCGCCGTGCTGCGCTCTTCTGGAGCCTATTGACATAGGCCAGGTGTTCATTTCGGACAACCTAATCTTTTCTTGATTTTGTTCGTACTTCATTGATCGGAAAGTCCATCAAGGTTATCTTGTGAGGACGTGTGTTTTTTTCTGTCACAGTTCATCAAGTGCCAATCTCCGAATAGATTAATGAAGAATAACGAAACCGCTTCGGCGCGTTCCTGGTCTGTAGACTGGACCAACACCCTCTTTTTGGGCGGGTATCATCTTCTGCTTTTTGTTTTACTACCGGTCTATTTACTCAACAACTCCCCTTCATCATCCTTGTTATGGTGGACTCTAGGCCTAGGCGCGGCATGCCTTTTGGCCATTACGATGGGATACCACCGGTTGTATGCGCACAAAACATTTACCACTCATCCGGTAATTGAATCCATTTTAGTGTTTTTTGGAACACTGGCTGTTGAAGGGAGCATTTTTTCATGGAGTCATGATCATCGCATCCACCACCGCCATGTGGATACCGAATTAGATCCGTACAGCGCTCCAGATGGTTTTTGGCATTCCCATTTGCTTTGGATGCTCAAAAAACGTCCTGAAATTGACGACCGGGTCATTCACGACCTTGTTAAACGTCCTGCACTGAAGCTGCATCACGCGTATTACGGCTATTTCATGGTGTTAACCAACATCATTGCCATCGCATTCCTGTGGTGGGTAACGGGTGATCTTTTTGGCGCCTTTGTAATCGGAACGCTACTTCGGATGTTCGTAGTGCACCACTGCACGTGGTTCATCAATTCGTTGGCCCACATGTGGGGCTCTCAACCTTATTCCACCGAACACACCGCAGTTAACAACTTCATTTTGTCATTTTTGACGTTTGGTGAGGGATACCACAACTATCACCATACGTTTGCCGGAGACTACCGAAACGGCGTTCGCTGGTATCAATTTGACCCGCCAAAGTATTTCATTTGGGCTCTCAGCAAAGTTGGCTTGACGAAAAATCTTAAAACGGTCAACAATATTACGATTAAACGTAATTTGGTCGCAGCAGATCGTCATTTGATGGTTGAACGAATTAAAGCGCTCAACATCACCATCGATCGCGAAGCATGGATCGCCCGCGTAGAAGAAGCTGCCGCTTCGTTAACTGAAAATCTAAATGGGTTGAAAACAGCTTCTGATAAATATCAGAAATTAAAAGCCCAAAAAGACGAAGAAATGGAAGCTATGCGTCACCGAGTTGCTGAATTCAAGCAAAAAGTCGCGCTAGAAATGGCAGAATGGAAAAAGATGTGCCATTTACTGCTAGAAACTTCAGAGAGCAAATTGACTACGTCTTTGGCCTAATCGGCATTTAACTGCCTAGGCACACTATCAATGGGGAGCAATTCGTCCAAAGACTGGGACGAATTGCTCCCCATTTCTTTGAACCGCCTCGCTGAAACCAATACGCGGGTTTCCATGGAAGCCACAGCCTTGTTATAGCTACCCACGGCAGCATTCAGCCCCTTCCCTACTTTTTGAATATGATCGGCCATGGTGCAGAGTCGTTCAAACAATTCTTGCCCCAATTTCGAAATCTGCTGAGCGTTTTCTGCGATTTGTTCTTGCCTCCAGCCATATGCTACTGCCCTTAGCAAGGCAATAAGCGTGGTCGGAGTAGCAATGATGACATTGTTTTCAACACCAAACTCAATTAGCGCAGGGTCCGCTTGTAGCGCAGCATAATAGAACGACTCCCCAGGCAAAAACAGAACAACCATGTCGGGTGCTGTTTGAAATTGATCTTGATACGCTTTGGTCGAGAGCTGCCTAACATGCGTTCGAATCTGTTCTGCATGTCGTTTGATTAAAAGCTCTTTTTCCGACTCCGATTCGACCTCTAGGGCATCGAGATAAGCCGAAAGTGCTGCTTTTGCATCAACTACAATGATTTTATTGCCCGGAAGATGCACAATCATGTCGGGTCGCAACCGACCGCCGTCTGAATGAATGGTATGTTGCTCTTCAAAATCACAGTGATCCAGAAGCCCCGCCATTTCCACCACTCTTTTGAGCTGGATCTCCCCCCATCGTCCACGAACGGTAGGCTTCTTTAGCGCGTTGACTAAATTATTAGCCTCTTTTCTAATCGCCAATTGCGCTTCGGACAGCCCTTTGACTTGCTCGGACAACCCTGAATACGCTTTAATGCGCTGCCGCTCCACTTCCTGAACGTGGTCACTTACTTCCTTCAAGGTCTTCGAGAGCGGGTCTACCAACTTCTGTAGGGCTACGGATCGTTTATCCTCACGCGTCTCGACTTCGGTCATCATTTGTTTAACTTGCGTTTTGGCGAGCTCCATAAATGAATGATTGTTTTTGTCTAACGCCTTGCGGGACAACGAGTCAAACTGATCCAGCAATTCCTTTTGTGACTTGACCAACAGCTGGTTTTTTTCCTCCCACCCTTTTATTTCCTGCTCCCTTTTTGCCA
>JAURGV010000155.1 GCA_030833605.1 Rhodothermales bacterium | reverse complement strand
AGGTTGGATTGCGGTGGGAGATGGTAAGAATCAGGTTTCAACCCTAAACTTGAAGCCGCTACAGATTCCATCCAATGGTGAGCTAGCTGAATTGGAAATGAGTCATGCCTTTCAGTTTTCCACACACATGGCCGGCCAAGTCGAAATCTCGACAGACAAAGGAAAAGCATGGACGCTTTTAACGCCCACTGCTGGATATTCAGGAACAGTTCCGGTCGGAAGCGTGCCTGACATGGTAGGTGAAAAAGCATTTTTTGGATCTTCGCGTGGCGGTATTGTGTCTAGATTCGATCTGACCGAATATGTCGGGAAACAGGTTTTCATCCGGATTATAGTCGCCACCTCAATTTCTTCGTCGGGTGCTCAGTCGTGGCTCATTGACGAGGTTAGCTTGAAAAATGAGTCGGAAGCCGATCAATTCGAGATTGAAAACACCTTCGAATTATTTCCTGCTTACCCCAATCCTTTTGTTGCTAGAACCAACGTTTCCTTTAGTTTGAAACAGGCGGAAGATATTGATCTAAGACTGTATGATATGCTGGGCCGGGAAGTGGCTTGGCTATTCTCTGGAAGGCAAACGGAAGGCTCGCACAGCCTTGTTTTAGAAAGGAATGACTTGGTACCTGGGGTATATGTGTTAAAGCTTCAGGCCGGTAGCCAGTTGAGAACGCGAAATGTTGTCATTTCGCGGTAAACGATGCGCATTGATCACATCACCCGATTGTGAATCCTTTATTTAGATCGATTTTCAGGCAACCTAGAGCCTGAATGAGGCTATAATGCCCTTCTTAGTTCACAATTGTGAATGCCTAACCCAATTGGAAATCAGATATGTCGGTAGTTACTGAAGTGTTGCCTTACAAAGTCAAAGATATAAACCTCGCTGCCTACGGCCGTAAGGAAATTGAATTGGCTGAAGCCGAAATGCCCGGACTTATGTCGCTCCGTGATCGCTATCGTAACGTACAGCCATTTGCAGGTGCTCGCATCGCGGGTTGTTTGCACATGACCATCCAAACAGCCGTTTTGATTGAAACGTTGAATGATTTGGGTGCGGAAGTATCCTGGTCTTCTTGCAACATCTTTTCTACCCAAGATCACGCCGCTGCAGCCATTGCTGAAGCCGGAATTCCGGTTTTTGCATGGAAAGGCATGAACGAAAAAGAGTTCGACTGGTGCATTGAACAAACGCTATTTGCGTTTAAAGATGGCAAACCCTTGAACATGATTTTGGATGATGGCGGCGACTTGACCAATATGGTATTGGATCGCTTCCCAGAATTAGCTGCAGGCATCAACGGCATTAGCGAAGAAACGACTACCGGTGTTCACCGATTGTATGAGCGCATGGAAAAAGGCACGTTGCCACTTCCTGCAATTAACATTAACGATTCCGTTACCAAGTCGAAATTCGACAATAAATACGGCTGTAAAGAATCGTTGGTAGATGCTATTCGTCGCGCGACCGACATCATGATGGCCGGTAAAGTTGCCGTTGTGGCCGGTTACGGAGACGTAGGAAAAGGATCGGCGGCTTCGCTTCGCGGAGCAGGATGTCGTGTTATCGTAACTGAAATCGATCCAATCTGCGCACTTCAGGCTGCAATGGATGGATATGAAGTTCGTCGTATGGTCGATGCCATTCCGCGGGCTCAAATTGTAGTGACCGCCACGGGAAACAAAGACATTGTAACCGGTGAACATTTCAAGTTGATGAACGACAAGACCATTGTCTGTAACATCGGTCACTTTGATAACGAAATTGACGTGGCTTGGTTAAAAAAGAACCATGGCAGCACGCGCGTTGAAATTAAAGCGCAGGTAGACAAGTATACGATCAATGGCAACGATGTCATTTTGTTGGCCGAAGGTCGTTTGGTCAATCTTGGATGCGCGACAGGACACCCTTCGTTTGTGATGTCCAACTCCTTCACCAATCAGGTGTTGGCTCAATTGGAGTTGTGGATGCGGGCAGATCAATACGAAAACAAAGTATACATGCTTCCGAAACACCTTGACGAAGAAGTGGCACGTTTGCACTTAGCCAAAATTGGTGTTGATCTTGAAACGCTGCGTCCGGATCAAGCGGAATACATTGGCGTGAAGCCGGAAGGGCCGTTCAAGCCTGATTATTACCGGTATTAGTCCGAGGCGAGCCGCTTAATGGGCCGCAAACCGGATCTAAGGTCTGAATACAGCGCGGGGCGCGATGGAAATCCATCGCGCCCCGCGCTCGTTTAATATTCTATTGGGAAATGCAGCCCCACTCAAAAAAGACTAGTCAGCTTCCCAGGTCAAAATATCCTGCTCTGATTTTTCTTTAGTTGCCCAAGCATCTGCATCGGGCAACGGATCAGCTTTTTCGGTGATATTTTTGCCTAGTTCTTGCCACTGATTCGACAAATACGTGTTCCATTCGGCATAATGCTCGAGTTCTGCTGGCAACTCATCATCCGCATAAATGGCTTCAACGGGGCAAACCGGTACACAGGCATTGCAGTCAATACATTCGTCAGGATGAATGACCAAAAAATTCGGGCCTTCATAAAAACAATCAACCGGACAGACTTCAACACAATCGGTGTGTTTGCAATTAATACAGGCTTCTGTAACTACGTATGGCATAATAATCCGATGCTTAAAAGGGAAAAGACCCTGTCGTTAGAATTTCGAACAACCAACTATGCGGTGGCTTTCAATGTGCTTCTCGCTGTAGTGAAGATAGTGTTCTTAAAAAACGAACGCCACACTAATTATCGATTCGTTTTGCGAAGGATGTCCCGGCGTAATGTTGCCCAATTGGATTGAATGGGAAGCAACGCTCGGAATGCCTCTGTGATGATCTATTTGATGAGGGTCATGGTGCGACTCCTTGATCCTTTATCCGTCGAAAGACGAACCAGGTACGAACCCGAAGGATACGCGCTGCCGTCGAAATGGAAAGCGTGTTTTCCCGGTGGTAAGAAACCATCATGTAATAGGGCAATGGAGCGACCAAGAAAATCAAAAACCTCAAGTCTAACCACTTGGGGCGTATCCAATGAAATGGGTACTGTGGTTTGGGGGTTGAAGGGATTCGGATAATTTGATTCCAGCGCCCATTCATAAGGCACCGATTCTAATTCTGTGTGGGTAACAAACGAAAGCGGTGTCCAGTTGGCCTCAAAAACCATCCGGTCTGCCGACGTTGCGCTTGGATTGGTATGGGTATAAATAAAAAGTACCCAATCAAAACGACCGAGGACCGAGCCTTGGGTACTAGACGGACGAATATCCAAAACTTCCAGGTCGCTTTTTCCAGTGCGCTTCAACACCAGGCGCCCGGAATTGCGTGCATAGGCTAATTGCTGAGCCTCCGGTCCAAAAATTGGGGAAATAGGAATATCATAGGTGTAATACAGATTGGCGACAGTGTTGAAACGTCTATACCGTACAGAACCTGAATTAATGGGCTCTATGAAGCCATCTATATAGCCACCTTCGCCAATGGTTGACATCACTTCGCCATTGATGGGGGCGGACGTCAAGGAGGTATGATGCGAGGCTCGTTCAGGTTGGATAAACCCAAAACGAGGATCAATGGATCGGTCGTTAAAAAAATTGGCGGTGTGAAAATCACGAATTACGTCCGACAAGTTTTTACCGTAGGTCGTCAAAACGGAATCAATGCCTGCTGCACCTTTTTTCAATACACCACGCAGCATTTCCCCAACGGCCGCGGTTCCAACTCGCTCCCCTAAATAAGTAACGAACAGGGCGGCGCGCTCATAATCCCGCGATCCAGGACCTCCTCCATCACGCCATGTGAAAAGGTTCTGGTTAACCTCGGATTGCATAGAGGGGTAGGTTGTGGCTCGCCAGTAATACCCATTGAAATCAATGGCATACTCGGCATATCCTTCCGACATAAAGGTCTCATCCCAGCCGTAAGAAAGATGAATCAAATGGGTGTATTCGTGGGCAGCGATAGCGGCGAGTGTTGATATGCTGGACGTACCTTCTCTGGAGTCCAGATACAGTACGTCTCGCGCGTTGCCCCCATTTCCAGGGGGCGCATTCAAAATCATGTCTTGGGGAGACACATATCCAAGGGTGCTCCCAAAACCTCGTCCAATATCATACATCAAGAGATCGACAATCCCATCTCCATCGATATTTGGAGGTAAACCATAAACGGCGTGATTATTCTCGAAAAAGCCCTTCGTCGGGTCTATAGATCGCGCAGGAGAAGACTCTAGAGCGACCCGTCTAAAATTGGTGAGGTCCGCCTGCGAGACATTTCCATTATTGAGTTCCGCAATTTCAACCCACAAGTAGTACACACTGGTAATCTCGACGAGCCGAAAAGACAACGGAATCCAGGTGTCGCCTTCATGGACATTAAAGGCTCTTTCCTCTCCTAATGTTGGAGGAGATCCAGACTTAGGAGCCCTTCCATAAAGGCCCGCTGCTTTATCGACCGCAAATTGTTTTAATGCGTTGCGTGCCGCTTCAGACGTGAAATCCGTACCGCAAAAATGATCTCCACCGATCAGCAGTTCAGGGTTCGAGGAATCCGCGAAGTGGGAATGGGAGTGTTCTGTTGGGTAGACAGCAATAGGCGCCGTGGATGCACTCGCAATAGACGGCAAGGACAAGAGGCTCCATAAAAGAGCAAAACCCACATGAAAAGGCCGTTTTATTATTTGCCTAGGCATTCTGGCACGTTTGATGCTAAGAATTAGTACACTTACATGTTCAATACAATGACGGTGCTAACTATGAGTTTCTATGTTAAGCATTTTCGCCCCATCTTGGTGGTGGCTTTTTTGGCTTCCGTTGCTTCAGGCTGCACCACCATGCACCAGGCCTCCAATCAAATCACCGTACAAGGAAAAGCGATTGTGATGGGCAATATGCCGTTTGCTGCTTTAATTCTGCAGACTGACGGCAATAATTCCTACATTCTGAAAATGGAGGGTGCGATGAGGGATTCTCTCATGACGCCTGCCTACATCAACGTTTCAGGGACGCTATACTTGGATGAATGGAACGGCCTGCCGTTTGCCCACATCCGAGTCGATTCCTTCCGTTTCGTAGACGAGCCTTAGACCCACAAACTCCGTGTCCGCTATTTAATTACGGTCATCGTTCGAGTGAGTTTGGTATCACCGGCGGTTAACATGTACAGGTATATTCCCGAACTTAATTTGGACGCGTCAAAACGGATAGAATGCGTTCCGGGGCTAACGATCCCGTTTTGTACGGTCGCTACTTTACGTCCCATCAAGTCAAATACGTCCAGTTGAACTAAAGACGTCGATGGAATAGAGAATTCAATGGACGTGGTCGGATTGAACGGGTTGGGGTAATTTTGTCCGAGGGTCACAAAACGAGGAAGCTCAATATCATCCTCTGAAGACGAGGAGCCTGCATTTAGGTCTATTCTTGCTCGAATGGGCACAATTTGACCTGGGAATGCTGGTTGGCCGCCGCTAGTGAGCGCGTCAAACGAAGCCCAGCGTTGAGTGGCACCGCCAAAGCGGTTATACATAAAACTAGGAGATGTACTTTCGTTTGAATAGGCCACAATGAAGTACATGTAATTGTTATCGGTCCCCGCGTTTTCAATGCTGACATACAACGGCCCGGACACATTCTTTAACACATTTTGGTGGGCCGCTAACGAGACCGTTTGATAGGTTAACGTAGGAGCCGTAATGGAAGCGGTGTAGGTTACCGTTTCTGAGGCGATCACATTTCCTGGTTTCCCTGCATTGTTGTCCCAAACACTTAGCTTGAAATCCCTGACCGTGGAGTTGGACTCACCAAAGTGGTCCAAAAACATCATGGACACCGAAACTTC
>JAURGV010000154.1 GCA_030833605.1 Rhodothermales bacterium | reverse complement strand
CCTGCTTTTTATGCAAGCACGGAAGAATTGATTGAATTGTCCAAAGTGGCGGCAGAATACGACGGCATGTATATCTCCCACATGCGATCGGAAGGAAATCAACTGATGGAAGCCCTGGAAGAGTTGATCACGATTTCCAAAGAAGCTGACATCCGGGCCGAAGTGTATCACTTGAAAGCCGCCGGCGAGACCAATTGGCCCAAAATGGATCAAGTGATCGAACGGATTGAAAAAGCACGCTCGGAAGGACAGCACATTACCGCTGACATGTACACGTACGTAGCCGGGGCAACCGGACTTGATGCCCACATGCCTCCTTGGGTGCAGGAAGGGGGCTTCGGGGCTTGGAGGGAGCGACTCATGGACCCGGAAATTCGAGCCAAAGTGCTTGAAGAAATGCGAACACCAACGAATGAATGGGAAAACTTAGGGTTGGGAGCTGGACCTTCAGGGGTCATGGTGGTAAGCTTTAAACAGGACTCGTTGCGTTATTTGATCGGGAAAACGCTGGCCGAATTGGCTGTAGAAAGGGGCACGACACCGGAAGACGTTGCGATAGACCTGGTTATTTCGGATTCCACACGCGTTGGAACGGTCTATTTCTTAATGTCAGAAGAAAACGTCAGAAAACAGATCGCGCTGCCGTGGATGTCCTTTGACTCGGACGCGGAATCCATGGCACCCGAGGGCGAAAACTTGAACAACAATCCGCATCCTCGGGCTTACGGTAACTTTTCGCGCTTACTCGCCAAATATGTTAGGGACGAAGGAATTATCTCGCTACAGGAAGCCATTCGGAAGCTCTCCTCCCTACCTGCAGATAATCTACGCCTGGCAAAACGAGGACGATTACAGGTCGGAAATTACGCAGATGTCACGGTTTTTGACCCTGCTGTGATTCAAGACCACGCCACATTTGAAAAACCTCACCAGCTGGCAACAGGAATGTCTCACGTTTTGGTAAATGGAGTACCCGTTCTACGCGATGGCGAACATACGGGTGCCACTCCTGGGAGAGCCGTTCTACGAGGTGAGAAATAAAATGAGTGCCATTATTATTCGCAAAAGCCGATTTATTCGCAAAAGCCAAGTCGGCTCTCTCCTGTTAGTCTCCCTACTGCTTTGGGCAGCATGCTCTTCCCCGGAGTTTGATACCATTATTGCGGGAGGCACCGTAGTCGACGGCTCCGGAAAAGATCGTTTTAACGCTGACATTGGCATTCGAGAGGGTCGTATTGTCGAAATCGGAGACCTAACCAACCGTACGGCAGTGGAGCGTGTTGATGCAACCGGAATGACGGTCACTCCCGGATTCATCGACATTCATAGCCATGCTACCTCAGAGTCGTGGGCCGGGAGTGATATTTCCCAGCGAAGAGACACTGAAAGCTATGTCCGACAAGGAGTTGCAACGGCGATGGGCGGGCAAGATGGATCTTCCCCGTTGGATATTGGAGCCTTTTTAGACTCTCTCGATGTTCAACCGGCCGCTATCAATATTGGGTTGTTTATTGGCCATGGCTCCATCAGAAGTGCTGTAATTGGCGAGGATAACGTCCAAGCTACCACAGAACAATTGGCTGAAATGACCCAGTTGGTTGAACAAGCTATGCGAGAGGGTGCATTCGGACTGTCTTCAGGCTTGGAATACACGCCTGCAGCCTTTGCAGAAATTTCTGAGGTAGTTGAAATGGCCAGGCCGGTGGCTACCTACGATGGCCTCTACATTAGCCATATTCGAGACGAGGGTGGACGTTTATTGGAGAGCGTGGACGAAGTGTTGGAAATAGGACGCAGTGCTGGCGCTCGCGTCCAAGTAACTCACCACAAATTGATTGGCAAATCCCGCTGGGGTGGCGCATCGCAATCGTTGGCCCTTTTGGATGAAGCCATGGCCAGCGGAGTCGATGTTTCGTCCGATCAATATCCCTACACGGCTTCAAGCACAGGGCTGACCATTTTATTCCCGAATTGGTCAAAAGATGGTGGCTTTGAAGCGTTGGTGGGGCGGATAAACGATCCGACGACGAGAGCTCAGATCCGAAAGGACGTGATTGACCATATTAATGCAGAGCGCGGCGCTGACCCTTCGACGATTGTCGCGGCTCGATGCGGATTTGATGCTTCATTCAATGGAAAGAGCCTTGCTGATATATTAATCGACCGAAAACTGCCAGTTACGGTAGAAAATGCGGCTGATGTCGCCCTTGAATTGGTGGCTGCGGGCAGTTGCTCTGGCGTTTTTCATTCGATGTCTCCAGACGATGTGATAACGATTATGCAACACGCCATGACCAGCATTTCGTCTGATGGAGGAATTCCGGCTATGAACGAGGGGGTTCCTCATCCCAGAAATTATGGGGCATTTGCAAGGGTATTGGCCTATTACGTCCGGGAACTGCGCGTTCTTACACTAGAACAAGCCGTTTACAAAATGACCGCCTTACCGGCCTCCCGCCTAGGCCTCACCGATCGCGGTAAAATTGCAGTAGGCATGGTGGCGGATTTAGCCATTCTAAATCCAGATGAGGTCCAAGATCAAGCCTTGTTTGGAGACCCTCATCACTATGCTACCGGAGTCCGTGATGTATTTGTGGGTGGAGTGCCCATTATGCGTGGTGCGGAAATGCTCGGTTCCTATCCTGGAATCGCATTGCGCCATCCATCAAACCTGAACAAATGAAATACCTAGCTGGTGTTCTGCTTTTATTCGCTGGTGTAGCCTGTTCTACTCCCCAAGCGGAAACCGAGCCTCTAGTGGTAAAGGTTGCTGTGATCAATTTTGACCCCGTGGTTGGGGATTCCACTCTGCACCAACGTTTTGGCTGGCAAAATCCAAAAGCGTTAGCCGAGGAGTACCAAGCTGCTATTTCGGAAATAAGCCATAATCGAGTTCGATTGGACATTGTATCGTGGCAAGACGAATCTGTTTTTCCAATTAAAACCGACGGGTTTGTCTATTCGTTAGAAGAGTTTGAGCAGTGCTGGGAAACCCGTACGACATGTCACGACCCAGATGGGATCGACTACCTGGCTATGTTTTCCAACTATAACATCGCCCAACGAATCGACGCCGGCGAAATGGATGAGGTGTGGATTTTTGGCGCCCCCTACATGGGATTTTGGGAATCTTCTATGGCCGGTCCAGGGGCATTCTACATAAATGGTGGCGTTTTTGAAGAGGTAGAAGTCAGCAAGCCGTTCGCGATTATGGGATTTTCATACGAAAGACGCCTCGCCGAAATGATCCACAATCTCTGCCATCGAACAGAGGCCACCATGGAGAAGGTGTCGGGAGGCTGGGATACAACCGACCTTTCTACCGATTGGGCAAAGTTCGCTGCTAATGCGCACCAGTCCAACGGAGTTGCTGCTGTTGGGTCCTGCCATTACCCTCCAAATGGTGTGGAGGACTACGATTACGATAATCTTTCAACAGTCTGGTCCTCGGCAAGCGCGTGGATGGATTATCCTCATTTAGAAGAAAAGGCAGACAGCATCAATGCAGATACGTGGGGCGGCCCAGAATACCATTTGAACTACATGAAATGGTGGTTTAGTCATCTGCCACACGCTTCTGGCCCATCCGAAACCGGACTACTTTCCAATTGGTGGGCATATATTTTCCACTTCCAAGAAAATGTAATAGAAACTGCAAACGACTTGCCTTAATCACGTTTATTCCCGTTTTTACGAGAAATACGTACATTAAGTACTACACTGATCAAAAAGAGTCAATTCCGCTCATATAGAGAGGCACACTCACCAAGTTCTCCAATAGCCAGGATATACCCCTATGTCAAAATTGCAATTCCGTATGTGTAGCATGCTAATTCTGTTGATGGTCGCTTGGGCGCCTCATCAAGTTAGCGCTCAATCTGGAACAGTTTCCGGAACCATTACCATCGACGAAGATGGATCGGCGTTAGTCGGTGCCAACGTCGTTGCTTTGGATGCCTCTGGAGCCATCAAAGCAGGTGCAGCTACCGACTTGGATGGTAAATACAGTTTCTCCATCGCTGCTGGATCCTATACCATCAGAGCCCGATTCGTTGGTTTTCAGGATTGCGAGAAAGAAGTTACCGTTACTTCAGGAGCAACCGCTACGGTTGATTGCGTTCTGAGCCAAACCGGGCTTGAACTTAATACCGTTGTTGTCGCGGCCTCTAGACGACAGGAAAAAGTACTGGATGCTCCCGCTGCCATCTCTGTTTTGAGCGGTGATGAAATAAGAAGCCAAGTTTCTCCTTCATCGGTGGAAGCGCTTCGCACGACGCCAGGTGTAGATATGCAGCAGACCGGGGTTGACCGCCGCGAGCTCGTTTTGCGTGGCTTCAACAACGCCTTTTCAGGCGCTACGTATGTTATGACGGATTACCGTCAAGCTGCCGTGCCTTCGTTGGCTGTGAACATTTACTCCATTATGGGTAACTTGAGCTCGGATATCGATCGCGTTGAAGTGGTCCGCGGCCCTGGTTCTGCGCTCTACGGAGCGGGTGTTGATGCAGGAGTTGTTCATTTCATAACCAAGGATCCATTTTCACATCCCGGCACCACCATTTCCATTATGGGTGGTGAGCAAAGCCTTTTTGGTGGCGAGTTTAGACATGCCGGTGTCCTAGGAGCAGGCGGAAAAATCGGCTACAAAATTACCGGTGCTTACACGCAGGCGCAGGACTGGGCACTCGATCCTAACAACGCTGAAGATGCACAACAGATTGCAGCGGATGGGGTTAGGGATACGGATTTTGAGAAAAAGAATATCAACGGAGCGCTTGAATATAGATTCAGTGACACCGGTACCCTATCAGCGAACGCGGGCTATTCGGGATTGAAATCTACCGTCTTATCCGGCGTTGGAACGGTGCAGGCTGACGGATATGGATATACCTACGGTCAGTTGCGCTTAAACCTCGATGACTTTTTTGCACAGGTCTATCTGAACAAAAACACGGGTGGTGATTCGTTTGTATACGGCGCTTTCCCTGTTGTGGATGAAAGCACGCAATTGGTTGGGCAGGCCCAGTACGAAATGAATCTGGCTGAAGGAAAACAAAACCTGATTGTCGGGGCTGATTTCGAGTTTATTCGTCCAGACACCAAAGGAACCATCCAAACGGATGACGGCATTGACGAATTTGGCGGCTATGTGCAATCAACGACGGCCATCAACGAAAAACTTGACTTCACAGCAGCGCTGCGTGGAGACTACAATAGTATTGTGGATGGATTTCAAGTATCTCCTCGTGCTGCGGTGGTTTACAAACCGAACAACCGTAATTCATTCCGCGTAACGTTCAACCGCGCTTTCTCATCTCCAGGTACAAACTCAAACTTCTTGAACATTGTGGCTGGTTCGATTCCGAATACGGGCATCAATATTCGTGGACGTGGTGCAGCCGACGGGTACACATGGGAACGCAATGCGGCTTACACCGCATTCGCTGGAACGGACTTGGTTGCTTCCAGCCTAAACCCAGCTGCGCTGGGCGCTCCTCAACCCATTGGACTCCCATTGGGTTCAACCTATGGAGCGTTGTATGCTGGCTTGGCTGCAATTCCAGCTGCAACACTTGCTGCTATGCTAAATCAAGCGGGATTGCCACTTAATGCGGCACAAGCAGGTGGTTTGCAAGCTTTGTTGAGTCCTGCTGCGGGAACTACCGTCTCAGGGTTTTCGCAAGGGATTTTGACTAAACTGAATACCTCAGCTGGAACGGTTGATCCGCTTTCTGTTCGGGACCTTCAAGATGTAAGCCCGCTAAAACAGTCCATCACCAACACGTTTGAAGTGGGATATAAAGGAATGATCAACGACAAATTGATCGCAACCGTTGACGTGTACTACACGCAGCGCAATAACTTTATTGG
>JAURGV010000153.1 GCA_030833605.1 Rhodothermales bacterium | reverse complement strand
AGGGCACAAATTGACTTTCGCCGCGAAGTCTCGTCGCAATGTCCGTGTTTATTTCGTTTAAAGCGGCCTCGCTATGCTGCCCGTTGTTGAAGCGAAAGCAACAAATGGATAAAACCGGGTCCGCGAGCAGTTCTAAATCGTCCTCCGTGGTTGCTTTTACAGCCAATAATCTTGCGAACGAATTGTGGCGAACCACTCTCTCTTTCATGCCCGACGCACCAATCTCTTTTAGGATGGCCCAGACCGCGACGCCTCGAGAAGGGGCAGATTGATCTAGATTGAAGTCGAAATAAGGCTTTCCAAAATCATCAAACGGAGATTCAAGCGAACCCTTTTGAGTGACCGAACCTTCGAGATACGCAGCTGGCTCAAGCGTAAATGCCCGACTCAGCAGAGCGGCATCTCGCACAAACGTTACTCCATTCCCAAGAGGGGCGGCCATCCATTTATGAGGATCTGCCACTGCCGAATCGGCACGTTCGATTCCTTCATATAAGTGCGCGATGCGATCGTCCAACTTGCCAAACAGTCCATAAGCGCCATCAACGTGTAGCCAAGCCCCGTATTTCTGGGCTAAATCGGCCATCTTGTTAATGGGGTCAATGGTCCCGAGGTTTACCGTACCTGCTGTTGCCACGAGGGCTAGTGGCCTAATGCCTTGCGCTGCATCAGCTTTCAGTCGTTGTTCTAGCAGGTCAACGTCAATAATGTGTTCGGGCGTAGTAGGAATGCCAACTACGGCACGTCGTCCTATTCCAAGAACCGCTGCCGCTCGATTAACCACGTGATGCACTTCGACGCTCGCATAAATACGAAATAACGGCGCGCCTTGAACCCCATTCATGGACGGATCAAATCCGGCTTGTTCAAAAGCCCACTGACGTGCTGCTCCAAGGCCGATTAGGTTCGCCGAAGATCCGCCACTGGTATACGTCCCTTGCCAGCTCGAGGGTAACGCTAAAAGTTGTTTTAACCATTCTAAACTCAATGATTCCAAGTAGTTGAAGGCATGAATCCAGTACCGCTGCGAACCAGCGATAGCTGCCGCTAGGTGAGCAGCAGCCCCACTTGAGGTAGGTGAAGTGGTTACCCAGCCTGAAAACCCGGGATGTCCGTTGCGGAGCCCATTGGGAATGATCACATCGGAGAGGATCTCTAAAACAGGTTGCAAACCGGACCCTTCAGATGGAAGGGGGGAATCCAAAACGCTTTTCCACGATTGGGCATTTCGGGCAGCATTATCAGGCCCTTCAAACTTATAAAACGCTTCCAACGCTGGTAAAATGGCTTGTATGGCCTGACTCACTTGCGAAAATTCGGCTTGGTCGACGGGTTTCATGCAAGAAGGGTTTAATGTTTGAAAAAGAGGCGGTTAATGTTGGGACACGTCTAGAGCGACAAAATACATACTACACGGTTCTAGTTCGTTGATTATCCCTAAAGAAAAACTATGGTGTTACTCCGCGTATTTGAACAGCGGCTAGGGAAGTAGGGGTTCGCGATCAACATCACGAATCAAACATAGAATAAGATGAAGCAGACAAACCGCTTCTTTTTAGGGGGAGGAATTTCATTCTTTCTCTTGGCTTTATTTCTTTCAGGCTGCATTGTAGTTGTGGAAGAAGAAGACGATCGACACAGACGATATCTTCATGAATCCGAATGGCGACTTGAAATTGTGTTTTACCGGGCGGAAACGCTGGTCGCACACGACCGTCAGATTTCGGTTCAGTTTGAAGAAAATGGAAGTCTAGTTGGATCAGCATCGTGCGGGGATTTTTCTGGGGACTATACGTTGAGTGACAATGGAGGAATCTCCGTTGGGCCGCTCACCCTGTCTTCTGACTGTTCCTCATCCACGGATCTACAGCGGGTGACCGCAGGATTAAGAGAGGCTCGAACTTTCACTGTTGACGAAAAAGCACTGACGATTTCGGCAGCAAATGAAGGATTTCTGTCCTTTTCCATCCAATAATTCCACCTAAAGGTGTTTTTAACTAAGCTGGGGGCTTTCCCGTGTGCCTACGGGAAAGCCCCCAGCTTTTTTGTACGTTGGAAGCAGCTCGAAACGTATGGAAATGCGCTTCGTATAGCTGCTACGCAAGGGCGTATTGTAGAACACCAAAAAACATTAAACCGGTCAGAATTATTATGCCGAGCAAACCGTTGTTTTCTCCGCAAGAAGGTGCCCAAATCAAAGATGCCGTTGAAAAAGCGGAAGGGCGTACGTCCGGCGAGATCGTTCCTGTAATCGTCGCTTCATCGTCTGAATATGGAGAAACGGATTGGAAAGCCCTGTTTTTTGGTTCACTAATCGGCTTGGTTTCTTATGAGGTGTATGCTTTTTATACACCGGGCTGGGATGTAGGCAATGAATTCTCGCTCGCTGTATTGCCCTCGTTTTTATTGGTCGGGGCACTTTTGTTTTTCCTGGCTGCTAAAAACTGGCCCTTTTTTAGACGACTTTTGATCGCTAACCAAAGCCTAGATGAGTCCGTGCATACTGGAGCGAAGCAAGCTTTTTTAGATAACGAAGTATTCCTAACCAAGGATCGGACGGGCGTTGTGCTTTATGTTTCCCTGTTTGAGCACCGTGTTGAAGTGTTGGGAGACAAGGGGATCAATGCGAAAGTAACCGCAGAAGACTGGACTGAGATTGTAGCTGTGGTTGTTCAGGGCATCCGAGAAGGGAAGCTGGTCGATGGACTGATTGCGGGAATTGAGGGATGCGGCGAATTGTTGGAAAAACTCGGACTAGAGAGGCAGTCTGACGATACCAATGAACTCTCAAACGAGCCTCAATTTTAGCGCTGACTTCTACTTGACAATCCCTGCTTGTGTGCTGACCTTGTTGGGTCTACTAAAAAAGGGATAGTCATAGAGTGGTCAAGATGCGAAAAGTTGTTTATTTGTTCATTGCATGGTTTGTTGCCATATCACTGCAACCGTTAGCAGCACAACAGGTTACGGTTGAAGATTATGCGCGTGCAGAAGGATTCCTTCGCAATTACACGGCGCCGTTGGTTTTCAAAGATTCCGTTTCCCCTGTTTGGGTTTCCGATACCGAAATGTGGTATCGTAATTCAATTTCAGCAGGATCAGAATTCGTTTTCGTCGATGCTGCGAAAGGAACACGGGAGTTGGCATTTAATCACGATCGATTAGCGACGGCCATTTCTGCCCAGCTGGATTCGGTATACACAGGCAATGCGCTCCCTTTCACAACGTTTACTTTTTCAAATGACCAAAAAAGTATTGCTTTTGAAGCCGGTGGTAGGTCATTTTCCTGTACACTAAATCGCTATCGCTGTGAATCCGTCGCTGTCTCCAACGGAAAGAAAGACGATGCGGTAGATGAACGGGCTGCGATGATGCGCCGTTTCCGTAGTGTTGAAGTAGCTTCTCCAGATGGGAAGCTGGAAGCCTTTATTAAAGACCACAATCTTTGGGTGCGCGAGAAAGCAACTAAAATTGAACGCCCCTTAACCACTGATAGGGAAGAAGATTTTGGGTACGCGACCAACAATGCCGGCTGGACGAAAGGAGATGGCCCTGTTCTAGTTTGGTCTCCTGATTCAAAGAAAATAGCGACATTCCAACATGACGGACGTGGGGTTGGAAGTATGCATTTGGTATCGACTGCGACCGGTCATCCAGAGGTGCAATCATGGAAATATCCACTTCCCGGAGACAGTTTGGTTTTTAAGATTGAACGTGTCGTCATAGACGTTCCTACGGCCACAGTGGTTCGTTTAGACATGCCACCCGATGCCCACCGTTCGACCATAACCGACCACGTTGCGTACCGAGGAACGTGGGCAGACGTTGAATGGAGTGCAGATAGCAAGGAATTATCATTCGTATCTACGTCTAGAAACCACCAAGATGTTTGGTTAAGAATGGCTAATCCAGAGACTGGAGCCGTTAAAGATGTGTTTCATGAGCACCAGGATACATTTTTTGAATCTGGAATTGGTGACTTAAACTGGCGATTTTTATCAGATTCCGACGAGTTTATTTGGTTTTCGGAGCGTGATAACTGGGGACATTTGTACCTATACGACCAAAAAACCGGCCAACTGAAAAACCAGATCACCAAAGGGAACTGGAACGTAAGAACCATCGATTACATCGACCAAGACGCAAGGGTTATCTACTTTGTCGGATCGGGTAGAGAAAATGGGGATCCCTACTTCACCTATCTATATAAAATCAACTTTGATGGGTCCGGTCTTACGCTTTTGACTCCGGACTACGGAACGCATTCGTATTCTTTTTCTCCCAATAGGTCATATTTCGTCGATACCTATTCTCAACCCGATGTTCCACAGGTCGCAGCTGTTCGAAGATTAGATGGCAAGTTGATGGTCACGTTGGAGAAAGCGGACATCAGCGCCCTTTTAGCCACCGGATGGCAGGCTCCCATGCAAATTAAAGTCAAAGGCAGAGACGGGAAAACAGACATTTACGGTCTGATGTATACCCCTTCCAATTTGGATACGAATAAAAAGTATCCTGTTTTGAACTACATCTATCCGGGTCCTCAATCCGGCAGTGTGGGGTCTCGATCCTTTTCCAGTGCAAGAAGTGATAAGCAAGCGGTAGCGGAATTGGGGTTTGTTGTCATTGAAGTGGATGGAATGGGCACCCCTGGGCGCTCTAAATCGTTCCACGACACGTATTATGGCAACATGGGAGACAATACGTTGCCGGATCAAATTGCAGCCATAAAAGAAATGGCACGCCGGTACACCTACCTTGATGTCGAACGAGTTGGTATTTGGGGACATTCTGGAGGAGGGTTCGCATCAGCCGCCGCGATGATGCGCTATCCAGATTTCTATGATGTGGCCGTATCTGGTGCTGGAAATCATGACAACCGAACGTATGCGGACCACTGGGGTGAAAAATGGCAGGGACTTTTGGTTGAAAACGAAGATGGCTCGACCAACTACGACAACCAAGCGACGCAATTGGAAGTCGACAATTTGAAAGGTCGATTATTGATTGCCCACGGAACACTCGATTCCAACGTGCCGCCCAACAACACCTTGGTTCTGGTAGAAAAGCTGATGGAAGCCAATAAGGATTTTGACCTGCTCATGTTTCCAAACAGTGGGCATGGCTTTCGTCAAGGTGATTACTGGATGCGCAGGCGTTGGGACTACTTTGTTAAACACCTGATTGGGACCGACCCGCCAAAAGAGTACACCTTCGGAGAACGAGCACCGCGCGAAGCGCTATAAAAACCCTAATTCTAGTTTGGCCTCGTCCGACATCATGTCAGGCGAATAAGGTGGATCAAACGTGATGTCCACTAAGGCATCTTCCACGCCGGGTACATGTCTAACACGCATTTCTACCTGGCCTGGCAAGAATCCGGCTGCGGGACAGTTAGGAGTCGTTAAGGTCATCGATATGTTTACCGTGCGGTCAGGGTTGATGACGACGCCGTAAATCAGACCTAAATCATACACGTTTACCGGAATTTCTGGATCGTATACCGATTTAATGGCTTCTACGATGCGATTTTCTAGTACTTCGTCGGTAACCCACTCCGATTCGTCGGAAGGCATCACTTTCGTGGGTTCTGAAGAAGGGGTCTGAGATGCAAGAGCAGAACTCGCTTCAATCCTGTGCCCGGCCGGGGTGGTACCGGCCCCTTTGTCTGAGGCGGCGTCTTCTAATTGATCTTTAGAGCTAAAGTGCATGGACGTCTTGATTAATTTTAGGCTGCTCCGTGAGCGTCAATGTGGGCTGCATGAAGTCGAATCTGTCTTATCATGGCATCCAATCCATTTTTACGAGTCGGAGAGAGATGTTCTTTCAATTCCAGTTCTTCCAAAAAAGTCAGATTGGCGGTTACCACGTCTGCGGCGCGGTGATGGTTA
>JAURGV010000152.1 GCA_030833605.1 Rhodothermales bacterium | reverse complement strand
AAAAAGCAGCCATTTTAGGATAGGCATACACCGGAACGCCTTGTGCACCAACGGATTCATGCCCCAATAGCATCAGACCTGTGTAGTGACCGATGTGGGCATGGGTCAGGAAAATACCATCCGGGACGTTGGTTTCTCGGAGCCCCGAAAGTGTGTCGAAGGTGTACCACTGTTGCTTAAAATCGGGGGTTGCTTCGAACATCCACTTCCGGCCGGTAGCCGGGTCAACCAAACCTAAGCTAGTGGCTTGATGGCGTTCTTCGGGTTGCTCCCACCGTGCGTCCAAATGCGAACCGGTCTGCGGCGCTCCTCCATCTTGGCCAATTCCTAAAACCACCAAGTAGGGTGAATCGGTTGGAGCCGAGGGGGCCTGCGCATCCTGTTCTCCAGAAGCTGCAGGAGCGGGGCCATCGGCACAAGACATCAGCATGCCAGAAAGTAGCATGCCCACAATACATTGGCGGATCATATTCATTTTAAAGAAGGCTTTTGACTGCTCCGCCATCGACCACGAGGGCAACTCCAGTAATAAAGGATGCTTTTTTACTCAACAGAAATGCTGCAGCTGATGCAAACTCTTCTTCCGTTCCAATACGCTTTAATGCAGAATTGGCAGCCCAACCGGCTTCAATATCCTCGATGGACCGGCCCGTTTGTTCGTTAATCGACTCCGATAAATGGCTTAAACGATCTGTTTTTGTATATCCCGGAAGAATGGTATTCACCGTAATGTTCTCGGCGCCCAACTGCTCAGAAAGACTTTTTGCAAAACCTTGTACCCCAGCGCGAGATACGTTGGATAAATAAAGCGAGGGTACGGGCTGTTTGGCCGCTAGTGAGGTGATCATCAAAATGCGAGCAAGGTCATGGGCTGACTTGCGCAGGTGGGGAATGGCCAGCCTGGCCAGATTGATCGTGCTCATTAAGTTCAACTCAATGGCACTTCTCCACGTACTAGCATCTAGGTCGTCAATTTGTCCAGTTGGTGGGCCACCGGCATTGGTAACCAGCATGTGAAGGGCTCCAAAGCGGGTAACTGTTTGCTCGAACGCATTTTTGATGGCGTTTTCGTCGGTAACATCGCACACGAGAGCCAGTATGTTAGAGGCTGGGCATCCCGTTTGTTGTTGAAGCCAAGTAGCTGCCTCTTGTATTCGGTCTTCGCGTCGCGAGCAAATAGCGACATGACTGCCTTCCAAGAGCAATTCCTTGGCGATTGCGCGTCCTAATCCACTGCTTGCTCCTGCGATGAAAGCCGTTTTTCCAGAAATTCCTAAGTCCATAACCTAATTCTACAAGCCGATTTTTGAAAGATGAATACCGTAGCTCAGACCTTGGAATACCCCAAGTGACTGTGCGGTAAACGGTGTCTTAAACGATAATTCGTTTGTCTAAACCACTGTATTACCGGAAGTTGCGACAAACTCGGGATCTATATACGTAATCAAGGAGCAGGATGCGAAAAAAAGAATTAACAATCGAACGCACGCGTATAAAAACGCAACTAGCACCTGCGGCAATTGGCCCTTATAGCCAAGCCGTGATGGTAGGCGATACGTTGTATTGTTCTGGTCAAATCCCTATCGATCCTAAAACCGGCCACATGGTTACGGACGGTATTGAGCAGGAAACCATTCGTGTGCTCGAAAACTTGGAAGGCGTGTTAACAGCCGCAGGAATGAGCATGGAAAACGTGGTCACATGCCGCGTTTACATGGTTGACATAAACGATTACGCGCGGATTAACGAGATATATGCCCGTTACTTCGGTTCCAATGCACCGGCCCGTGAAGCGGTAGAAGTTTCGTCGCTCCCACGCGCAGCACGAATTGAAATTTCTTGCGTCGCCGTTCGCTAGATTCAGCCGATCGAACCGTCAATTTTGATTAGAGCCCATCTGAAAGTTCGAGGCGAACCTTCAGGATAATGCTCAGGTCGTAGGCTTCATTGGTGCCCAGGGTGGATGGATCCAACTGAAGAATGGCCCCAAAATTGGGACGTTCCAAAAATGTTGAAATGTCCCGGTTCGGAAGGACGTTCATGGACACCTCCCGTGTGGCCGGAAAAGAAGACACGTTGGCGACTTCAGTAGCCGATACTCCCGAGGCTGTGAACTTCAGAATAGCTTGATTCAGGAAGTTAATTTTCTTGCTAATCGGGAAAAGCATGATCACATCCGCTTTTACAAGGGTCGCAGAAACCAAATCTGACGCTTGAAAACCCTGTTCTTGCAGGTATTTGTTTATGTTGATGCTGCAATTACACGAAATATCATTCAGCCGATTGGTGGACACGTCGTTGGACGAAAACGTGAACCGAATGGAAGAATTTGCGGCGTCGGTCGAAAACTCATGGTTTAAAAAGATGGTATCCGAGTTGGGCGACACGGTATCGCAACTCGACAAGAACAACGCAAACGGCATTAGGATAAGAAGCAACCAGAAGCGATTGAAGCGTCTCATAGGGATTCCAACAAATTAAATATCGATGTTAATTCTAGTACGAGTGGGCGAGAGGTTCGTTTCTCAACTAGTACTGGAGCAGGGCTTCAAAAGGTACGTCATGATCGAGCCGAGTTCTTCCATTCAAAAAGGTTAAATCGACCAAGAAGCTGTAACCCCCTACCCGGGCGCCGGTGAATTCAACCAGCCGATGAGCGGCCGCGGCGGTGCCGCCTGTCGCGATGACATCGTCGTGTATTAATACGGTATCGCCATTCCGAAGGGCATCAATGTGCATTTCAATGGTATCCATGCCATACTCCAGTTCGTACGATTCCTTAATAGTCGTGAACGGAAGTTTACCTTCTTTTCGGATGGGGATAAAACCGGCGCCAAGCTCGTCGGCGAGCATGGCGCCAAGAATAAATCCACGAGATTCAATGCCAACAACCTTTGTTATTCCTGCCTTTTTCCATGGGGAAGCCATCAAATTAATGGTTTCCCGAAGCAACTTTGGATCCGAAAGGATGGGTGTGATGTCTTTAAATTGTATGCCAGGCTTTGGGAAATCTGGAATGGTTCGAACGGCATTCTTAATTCGGTCGATCATGCCTTTGTACGTCAATATTGGTTTTGCGGACTACTTTCCGCTAGAAGTCGACAATTGCAGGCCTTTGTCGTATTCCACTTTATAATCTTTAATGGCCCGGTAGATGGCACTTGCCAGATAGGTTTGCCCCTCTGGCGAGCCCATAAACGCTGCTTCATTATAGTTGGAAATAAAGCCTAATTCAACAAGAATCGAGGGCATGGAAGCACCGTATAACACATAAAAACCAGCCTGTTTCACACCTCGGCTTTTACGGCCCACTCGGGATTCAAACTGGTCTTCGATCAAATCGGCTAAAAACTGGCTTTGGCGCATATAGGCGCTTTGAGCTAACGTTTGCATGACCGCCATTCGAGAATCGATTCCTTCGTACTTGGACTGATCTTCCTCGAATTTAATAACCTCGTTTTCTCGGTCCATTACCCGCTTTGCCGCTTCCGACTTATGCAATCCGAGGAAAAACGTCTCCGTTCCATGCGCGTTTGGATCTCGAGCGGAGTTGGCGTGGATGGATACAAAGAGCTTGGCTCCAGCTTGGTTGGCGAAATGGCCTCGGTTGCTCAGCGAAATAAACTCATCCTTATTCCGGGTAAACACTACGTTTACGCCTAGATTAGCTTTTAAATACTCGCCAACTTGTAGCGCAACGGCCAAGACTACGTCTTTTTCTTTTAGTCCGTTTCGAGCAACGGCGCCGCTATCTTTTCCGCCGTGTCCAGCGTCGATAACAATGGTGTCTAAATTCCATCGCTCTGCGGAAGGCCCCGTTTCTTCGACGGTTTCCTGGGGCGGGCTTCCCTTAGGTCGCACCGCCACCAATATGTCGTCCGAGTCTCGATCCCTATAGGCGTCTACATTAACAAGGTTGTGGTCAACTTCGAGTACGAGTAGAACATCGTTTTTGACTTGGTTGATTTCGTACGACTTTACGGGAAGGTTTGGGTTGTCCAAAACCTTATCCTCTCCCAAAACCGTCCTAAATAGGGTTATTTCGGTCAATCCATTGGATGAAAGGCGGGGAGAACTATGCCCCGTAATGTGCCCCGTAACGTGTAACCGGATTACTTGGGTACTCCCGGATTGTGTAAACGAAACGCGATTAACCGTTGGTGCGACGTCGAATGGGATTGCCCCACCAATAAACAAAAAGAGGGCCAAACCAAATAGAAGTTTGGCTATCCATCGACTGAAGATGGTTCGGGCCATGTGGGGATGAAATTGCATATAGAGGTTAATAACAACTCTAATGCCAAACGCGTCAAAAAGTTCATAAAGGCCTAAAATGGGCGAAAATGGCCTAAAATGGGTGCGGCGGGGGCGAATGCCCGCCGCACAAAAAACACAGCGACCAAAAGTGCCGATTTAACCGGTAAGAATGGAATATTCTTCCTTTCTCGCCGCGCGCACGTCTACCAGTCCCATTTGCTGGATTTGCCAAGCAGTTCTTTTCTGCGGCGGTCTAAAATATCTGCTTTATTGGATTCGCGCTCTTCAACTTTTTGCTCCAATTGGGCCAGTTTCTCTCGCAGGGCATCTACTTGCTCCAAGAAGGCATCTTGTTTTTCGTTGAAAATGTCGTTTAACATCGCATCGAGTTCCGCTTCCAACTCCGATGAATCGCCTTCAGCGGTTCTGATTTTCATAGCCAACTCCTTTGATGCCATGTCCATTTTCATGGTTTCACCATTGAAGAAAGTAGCATCGGCATCCCCAAAAAAGGCAAAAGCATCACCGCGACTGGCAAGCGCATGAGCCCTTTCCATCATCGGAGCCATTTTCGAGCGAAGCTCTACTAGGCGTTCTCCATCCATTCGCGAACGAACTTTAAACATGCCCTCGGAATGGTCTTCGTCAACCCAGAAAACGCCATCTTCTTTGAGTTTGGCCAATTCGTTTTTTGCAACTTCATCTCCGTTAACAAAGATTTTACCGTCCTTCACTTCGACAGTGATCTCTTTTTCGACGTTGGCTCCATCCGCTTTTTTAGCTTTGGAACGCACAACTATGCGTTCTTTTTCTTTCTTGTCCTGAGCGACGGAATCTTGAACGGATACCAAGATCATGGACATCGCGAACACAAGGAGGATTCCCATGCGGGAAAGTGGGTTTATTCGTTTCATTTTGGTGAGTCTATTTACTTTCAGTTCTGATAATGAATGTGGCAATTCAAGTTACCAGCGATACTGATCTAGCAATTCTTTAATTCGATTCTCTACGATGTCCTTTTTAAGCGATTCACGTTCTTTCATTCGCTTTTCGAGGTCGTTTAACTTGGCAGTTAATTGCTCAATTTCCTTTTGACGGTTTTCCTGTTTCAATTGGAAGATTTGATTTAAGGACTCCCTTAATTGAGCGGTATATTTTTCTTGTTCGGCCCTGGTTTTAGCTGCCTGGAGTTTCATGGCGAGATGATGCGTTTCCATTTCCATCTCTTGTTCTTTCACCAAGCGGACGTAAAGCATGTTGTCGGCATCTTGGATGTCTGCCAAATAGGCTTCAAACTGAACCTTTGGGAATGATTCGGCCATACGAGCCACATTTTCTGCTCCAACCTTGAGTTCCAACGCTAGTTCTGCCGTTTCGGGGGCATGGAGGGCATCAATCTTGAAGCGGATATTGTCGAATTCTTCCGCTTTTTCGTTCATCGAAGCCATGTATTTGGCTATGGTCACATTGCGATCCGATTGAACCCGGTACGGTCCTGGAACGCCTTGAGCGGCCCCCGTCAGTTGATGTGGAATGCCTTTTTCATGATCATGGCCATGTCGCGGGCATCTTTGACCAAGAAATTGTGCTTCACGATCGGGCGGGTAATGCCCACGGTGTCGCACTCTTGGAAGGCATCGAGACCGATGGCGGCAGTAGGCAC